>NZ_CAMHZG010000010.1:0-85034 GCF_946190115.1 Streptococcus mitis
ATGGGACTTTTTTTCTACACAAAAATAGGCTCCATAAGATTCATAGGGGATTTACCCACTACAAATATTATAGAGCCTGTAAAACTTAATTGGATTACTTATCTGAAGTTTTTTTGCGCTCTTTGTCAACTGTAGTGGGCTGGAGAAAAGCTAAAATCTTTATATATTGTTGATTTTATGATTGTTGATTTTATGGTTGTGCTAGTTTATTATTACTTCCAACTCTTGTGTGAAATTTCTCCGCTATTGAGCCAGATTTCTTTTCCGTTATCACATTGCACCAAAAGCTTTCCATTTTCAGAGATATCTTTAGCAAGTCCCTTGTAGTCTTTTTTATCCAGTGTGAAAGTAACTTCTTTTCCAAGAACGAATGACTGTTTTTTATATAGGTATAATAACTCATCTGCTGGTGTTTCGAAGAAAGCACGCCAGATTTCTATGATTAATTCATTCCTTGTTATTGGAGCTGTAGTTTTAAATAAGCTAGCAGCTTTTTCTTTTAATTCTTGTGGGAAATCATTAATAGTAAAGTTGATTCCTACTCCAACAATGATATCTGTGACTAAGCCTGTTTCTACAGAGGTCATTGCTTCAGTGAGGATTCCTCCAATTTTATGATTTTTGAGGTAGATATCGTTGACCCATTTTATGTCGATATCTATTAAAGTTAGGTTCTTAATGGCTTTGTAGATAGCTCCGGCTACAAGTAGTGTGTAGGAGGGTAATTTGTCGTAGGGGAGATTTGGTTTAAGATGGAGCGTCATATAAATGCCACCTTGTGGTGAGTAGAAAGAACGTTGAAATCGACCTCGACCTGCTGTTTGATAGGAAGCTATATAGAGGGTGTTTGCTTCATTCCCTAAATCAATTGCTTCTTTTGCATCGAGTTGTGTTGATCTTGTTTCGGGTTTAAAGCTGACTTTAATTGGAAGATTTTCTTCTAGAATCTCTGGAAGAATAAGGTCTCCATTCACCAGTTTATAGCCTTTGTTTTTGATACTATCAATTTCAATGCCTTCTTGTTCTAGCCGCTTGATGGCTTTCCAAATTGATGTTCGGCTGAGGGATAGTTCTTCTGCGATTTTTTCTCCGCTGATATAATCGGTTTCTTTTGCTAGAATTTGGTAGACAGCTTGGTAGGATTTCATAGTGTTTCCTTTCTTTAGGAATTGTAAATGATTTAAATATAGTTTGGATAGTTGCTTATAATCTTTATTTTATTACTACTATTTTAACATATGCCTAGTATTTTCGGCACGATTTTTTGGAGTGAATCTAGTCATTAAGCTTGAGTTGTGAAATCTCAGTATTTTTGCTCACTTTTTTACCTAGGGAAACGTTTCCTTTGTTTTCAAATTGCTAAAAAAGTGGTACAATAAAGGGTAGCTTACTATTATCTGAATCAATTGATTTGGAGAGAAAGGATTCATTTTGAAATCAATAGGCTTTATTGAAAAGCTGAAAGGGTTGTCTAGTAAAGAGCTGATTTTATTGGGAATTATCCTGAGTATCTTTTTACCCTTTTATCTTTTTGTAGTTGTATTCTGTTTATATATTATTAGTTTGATTTTTACAGGAGACATGAAAAGTATTCTTCAGAAAATGGGGGAGCATCCGATGCTACTTCTTTTTCTTGGCTATAGTACTGTTATATCCGTTTTTGCACAAAATTGGATGGGAGTTGTGGCTTCAGTAGGAATGTTTCTATTTACTGTTTTCTTTTTGCACTATCAGTCGATTTTATCACATAAATTCTTTCGATTGATTTTGCAGCTCGTCTTGTTTGGTAGCGTATTATCAGCTGCTTTTGCGAGTTTAGAACATTTCCAAATTGTGAAGAAATTCAACTATGCTTTTCTTTCACCCAATATGCAGGTCTGGCATCAGAATCGTGCAGAAGTGACCTTCTTTAATCCTAATTATTATGGAATTATTTGTTGTTTCTGTATCATGATTGCTTTCTATCTGTTTACAACGACCAAGTTGAATTGGTTGAAAGTATTCTGTGTGTTTGCAGGCTTTGTTAATCTCTTTGGATTGAACTTTACTCAAAATCGAACCGCCTTTCCTGCTATTATCGCTGGAGCCATTATTTATCTCTTTACGACCATTAAAAACTGGAAGGCCTTTTGGCTTAGTATTGGGGTCTTTGCGATTGGCTTGAGTTTCCTCTTTTCCAGTGATTTGGGAGTTCGGATGGGGACTTTAGACTCTTCTATGGAGGAACGAATTTCTATCTGGGATGCTGGGATGGCCTTATTTAAGCAAAATCCTTTCTGGGGTGAGGGGCCATTGACCTACATGCACTCGTATCCTAGAATAAATGCTCCTTATCATGAACATGCTCACAGTCTTTATATTGATACGATTCTGAGTTACGGAATTGTGGGGACTATTTTACTAGTCTTGTCTTCTGTTGCTCCTGTTCGCTTGATGATGGATATGAGTCAGGAGTCGGGGAAACGTCCGATTATCGGTCTTTATCTGTCTTTCCTTACAGTGGTTGCTGTACACGGAATCTTTGACTTGGCCCTCTTCTGGATTCAGTCAGGTTTCATTTTCTTGCTAGTTATGTGCAGTATTCCATTGGAGCATCGAACTTTGGTATCGGACATGACGGATTAAGTTTTATAAGATTAAAATTCTTCTACCTTGGGTAGGAGATTTTTTTACTGGGAAAAATTATTTCTAAATCGAAATAGTTGACAGTTGGAATAATGAGTGTTACAATTATTTTATTCATTTCGATATCGAAATAAATTGGAGGTGTCATGAAAGATAGTCATTTGGTAGCCCATCATATTCGTTTGTTGAATGGGCGGATTTTTCAAAAGTTACTGAGCCAAGATCCTGAAGCTCTTTATCGGAGTGAACAGGGCAAGATTTTAGCGGTTTTATGGAATAGTGAAACTGGCTGCGCAACTGCGACAGATATTGCGCTTGCGACTGGGCTTGCTAATAATACTCTGACAACGATGATTAAAAAACTAGAGGAACAAAATCTTGTAACTATTAGTCCATGTGGAGAAGATAAGCGTAAGAAGTATTTGGTTTTAACAGAGTTGGGGCAGTCTCAGAAAGAAGTGGGGCATCGTGTCAGTCAGAAATTGGATACGATCTTTTACAAAGGATTTTCGGAGGAAGAAATTCGTCAGTTTGAAGCCTTTCAAGAAAGAATTTTGGCTAATCTGAAAGAGGAGGAAAATGAGGTTTAAAATGGAGCAAATTAGCTGTTTATAAGTAAAGGCCACTTTTGACTTTGTTTTCCAACTCTTAGGACAAGGAAACTATGTGGTTAGCTATGGTCAGACTCAGATTGATGGAGTTGCCTATGCCCAGTACGATATCTTCCGTCTAGAAAACGGGAAAATTGTGGAGCATTGGGATAATAAGGAAGTCATACCTAAGGTAGAAGACTTGACCAATAGAGGGAAGTTTTAAATTGAGGATACAGAATGATTGAATACAAAAATGTAGCCTTGCGCTACACAGAAAAAGATGTCTTGAGAGATGTCAATTTACGAATTGAGAATGGAGAGTTTATGGTTTTAGTTGGGCCATCTGGGTCCGGTAAGACGACCATGATCAAGATGATTAACCGTCTCTTGGAACCGACTGATGGAAATGTTTATATGGATGGCAAGCGCATCAAAGACTATGATGAGCGTGAACTTCGTCTTTCTACTGGTTATGTTTTACAGGCCATTGCCCTATTTCCAAATCTAACGGTCGCGGAAAATATTGCCCTGATTCCTGAGATGAAAGGATGGACTAAGGAAGAAATTGCTCAGAAAACAGAAGAGCTTTTGGCTAAGGTTGGCTTGCCAGTAGCTGAGTATGGGCATCGACTTCCGAGTGAATTATCTGGTGGAGAACAGCAACGGGTTGGAATTGTTCGTGCTATGATTGGTCAGCCTAAGATTCTCCTCATGGATGAACCTTTTTCAGCCTTGGATGCTATTTCGAGAAAACAGTTGCAAGTTCTGACAAAAGAATTGCATAAAGAGTTTGGGATGACAACGATTTTTGTGACCCATGATACGGATGAAGCTTTGAAGTTGGCGGACCGTATTGCTGTCTTGCAGGATGGAGAAATTCGCCAGGTAGCGAATCCCGAGACAATTTTAAAAGCGCCTGCAACAGACTTTGTAGCAGACTTGTTTGGAGGTAGTGTTCATGACTAATTTAATTGCAACTTTTCAGGATCGTTTTAGTGATTGGTTGACAGCTCTATCTCAACATTTGCAGTTGTCACTTTTGACCTTGTTGCTGGCCATCTTTATAGCGATTCCCTTGGCTGTTTATCTTCGCTATCATGAGAAGTTGGCGGATTGGGTTTTGCAGATTGCAGGGATTTTCCAGACCATCCCGTCTCTTGCCTTGTTGGGGCTCTTTATCCCCTTGATGGGAATTGGAACCTTGCCAGCTTTGACAGCTCTAGTGATTTATGCGATTTTTCCGATTTTGCAAAATACCATCACTGGGCTGAAGGGAATTGATCCGAGTCTGCAAGAGGCTGGGATTGCCTTTGGGATGACTAGATGGGAACGTCTCAAGAAGTTTGAAATTCCACTTGCCATGCCTGTTATGATGTCTGGAATTCGGACGGCAGCTGTCTTGATTATCGGTACGGCAACCTTGGCGGCCTTGATTGGGGCTGGGGGGCTGGGTTCCTTTATCCTTTTGGGAATTGACCGTAATAATGCCAGTCTGATTTTGATTGGGGCCCTTTCTTCTGCAGTGCTTGCCATTGCCTTTAACTTCCTACTAAAAGTGATGGAAAAAGCAAAATTGCGGACGATTTTCTCTGGTTTTGCCTTGGTTACAATATTGCTCGGTCTGTCTTATAGCCCAGCCCTCTTAGCTCAAAAAGAGAAGGAAAACTTGGTTATTGCTGGGAAATTGGGTCCAGAACCAGAAATCTTGGCCAATATGTATAAACTCCTTATTGAAGAAAATACCAGCATGACTGCGACTGTTAAACCAAATTTTGGGAAAACAAGCTTTCTTTATGAAGCTTTGAAAAAAGGCGATATTGACATCTATCCTGAATTTACAGGAACGGTGACTGAAAGTTTACTTCAGCCATCACCGAAAGTGAGTCATGAGCCAGAGCAGGTTTATCAGGTAGCGCGTGATGGCATTGCCAAACAGGATCATCTAGCCTATCTCAAACCCATGTCTTATCAAAATACCTATGCTGTAGCTGTTCCGAAAAAGATTGCTCAAGAATATGGCTTGAAGACCATTTCGGACTTGAAAAAAGTGGAAGGGCAGTTGAAGGCAGGTTTTACACTTGAGTTTAATGACCGTGAAGATGGCAATAAGGGCTTGCAATCAATGTATGGTCTCAAGCTTAATGTAGCGACCATGGAGCCAGCCCTGCGCTATCAGGCTATTCAGTCAGGCGATATTCAAATTACGGATGCCTATTCGACTGATGCGGAATTGGCACGTTATGATTTACAGGTATTGGAAGATGACAAGCAACTCTTCCCACCTTATCAAGGGGCTCCACTCATGAAAGAAGCTCTTCTCAAGAAGCATCCTGAGTTGGAAACAGTTCTCAATAAATTGGCTGGTAAAATTACTGAAAGCCAGATGAGCCAGCTTAACTATCAAGTCGGTGTTGAAGGCAAGTCAGCAGAACAAGTAGCTAAAGAGTTTCTCCAAGAACAAGGTTTGCTGAAGAAATAGCTTGAAAAGCTAAACTCAACTTGGTTAAACGACTATATAGAAGAAAGCTCAGACAATGTCGTCTGGGCTTTTTTGATTGTTGAAAAGATAAAAAACTCAGTAACCTAGAAATAAGGCAACTGAGCACTACTCTGTATTCAGTTTTTAGGAATGAGAAGGTCTAGATAAAATTGGACAACTTCCTGGTCTGTAAAGTCTTGTCCTTTTTTGAGCCACCAGGTCAATGTCTCGACAAAGTTGGACACGACTAAGTGTTGGAGGTAAGAAGTAGGTAGATTAGGGTGAGCTTCTTTTAAATCATTAGCCATCAGGGAATAGACATGGTGTTCTAGCTCTTTATGGAGTTGACGGAGGAAGTAGTCATTTTTGGAAAATAGCAGACTGGTGATATGGTCTTGATTTTTCTGAAAATGCAGAAAGAGGTGGGCGAGATAATCCTCGGTTGAAATGGACTCCTCTCTTTCAAAGAGGTGATGGAAGAGGTAGCGGCAAAGCTCGTCCAGAAGTAGTTCCTTGCTCTCATAGTGACAGTAAAAGGTGGATCGTCCCACATCTGCGAGATCAATGATATCCTGAACTGTAGTGGATTCGTAGCCCTTCTCGTTCAAAAGTTGTAGAAAAGCTTGATAGATGGCTTTTTTTGTTTTGCTGATACGGCGGTCAATATTAGTCATATGGACATTTGAGGCAAATTGTTCAGAACTGAATAAAGCTGACATTTTGCTTCTATCCTTTCTTTGAGTTTTAGTAGATAATAATAATGAACAAGGTGTTCATAAATCTATTATAACAAAGGAATGAGAAAGATGAAGGCAAAATATACTGTTTGGGTAGCTTTTTTCTTAAATTTAAGCTATGCTATTGTTGAGTTTATCGCAGGAGGCATCTTTGGTTCGAGTGCTGTTCTTGCTGATTCTGTCCATGACTTGGGAGATGCTATAGCTATTGGCATATCGGCCTTTTTAGAAACAATCTCAAATAGAGAAGAAGATAGGCAGTACACCTTGGGTTACAAGCGATTTAGTCTTTTAGGGGCACTTGTGACTGCTGTGATTCTTATCACAGGATCCATCCTAGTGATTTTGGAAAATATAACTAAACTTTTTAATCCACAGCCCGTTAATGATGAAGGTATCCTCTGGCTAGGGATCATTGCAGTCAGTATTAATGTGCTAGCTAGTCTAGTAGTTCGCAAGGGAAAGACAAAGAACGAGTCAATTCTCAGCCTGCACTTTTTTGAAGATACTCTTGGTTGGTTGGCTGTCATTCTAATGGCGATTATCCTCCGATTTACAGATTGGTATATTCTTGATCCGCTCTTATCTCTTGTCATTTCCATCTTCATTCTAACAAAAGCCATTCCACGTTTTTGGTCTACACTCAAGATTTTCTTGGACGCTGTGCCGGAAGGAGTAGAGACTGGTGATTTGGAGAAGGATTTGGATGCTCTGACCAATGTCAAAAGTGTCAATCAACTTAGTATTTGGTCCATGGATGGTCTGGAAAATAATGCCATTATCCATCTCTGTTTAGAAGATTGGGAGCAGATGACGGAAACAAAGAATCAAGTGCGTCAGCTCTTAGAAGAAAGAGGTGTGCAGAATATTACAATCGAAGTGGATACCAGCCAAAGCAATCATGCGCAACATAAGCGGAGGGTAACAGCCTTAGAGCAACCCCATGGGCATCAACACTAGAAAAGAGGCTGGGGAAAAGTCTTTAAAAGTGAAAAGCGCATAGTGTCAGGCATTAAAAAAACTTGATACTATGCGTTTTATTGTGGGGACATTTACTTCATTTTATCTTGAAATTTAGTTTTTGCCTAGATTCTAATATCTTAATCATTCCTTGTACTCTCTCTCAATGTCAGTCTGGTTCCCAGCATGGTCAGGCTAGGGATTTTGCGACCGTGGAGTACTTCCTTATTAAGAATATCCATACCTGCCCGGCCCATTTCCTCGGTATAGACCGTGATGCTAGAAAGGGGTGGATAGACCTGCTTGGTCAGACTAGTGTCGTTAAAGGAAATAAGACTGACGCGGTCTGGCAGGCTGATTCCAGCTTCTTGGAGGGCACGGAGGGCACCGATGGCTAAACTATCGCTGGCTGCGAAAAAGGCTGGTGGGAGTTGGTCTCCCAAGCTCTGAATGGCCTCCTTCATCAAGTCATAGCCAGACTGGGCGGTAAAGCTACCTTGAAAGACCAGTTCATCATGATAGATTCCTTTTGTTTGACTGTAGTTCTTAAAGTTTTCCAGACGCTTATCCTCAATGATTTCTTCTTGGTCTGTTGTTTCCTCAAGCCCTGTTAGAATCCCGATACGATCAAGTCCTTGGCTGAGGAAATAATCGACAATCTGTTTCATGGCAGTGTAAAAATCCGTGATAATGCAGGTGTGTCCTAGTGAAAGAGTATCACTGTCTAGAAAGACAAGAGGCTTTTGGTATTCTTCAAAGGTAGAAATCTGAGCTCGGCTAAACTTTCCGATGCAGAGAATCCCAATCACTTCTTCGCTCAGGGTAAAAGGATGGTCATTAAAATAGCGTAAGATATCATAGTCCAGTTCTTGGGCTCTTTTTTCTATTCCTAGGCGAATCTGGTAGTAGTAGAGGTCGTCCAGCTCCCCTTGTTCACTGACCCATTGGATAATAGCAATCTTTTGCTTGGGTTTGTGGGACTCGCCTGTCTTGAGGTGCTTGGTGTAGCCCAACTCTTCAGCGACAGTTAAAATACGGTGTCTGGTTTCTTCTGTAACAGATAGGCTCTGGTCGCGGTTGAGGACGCGGGATACGGTCGCGATAGAGACAGAGGCTAGCTGTGCAATGTCTTTTAAGGTAGCCATAAATCCTCCTTCTTTTAAGTTAGTATATCATATTTTTCTACCTTTTACCGATAGTTTAGTAAAATTTTAGTAAAAAGGATTGACCTTGGGAAATCCCTTGGATACAATAGAAGAAAACGATTACACGTTAAGGTGACTTAACGGACAGTAAAAGGAGAAATCATATGACACAACATCTTACTGCTGAAACTCTTCGCAAAGACTTTCTTGCTGTTTTTGGTCAAGAAGCAGACCAAACTTTCTTTTCACCAGGTCGTATCAATTTGATTGGTGAACACACAGACTACAACGGTGGGCACGTTTTTCCTGCTGCTATTTCCTTGGGAACTTACGGTGCAGCTCGTAAGCGTGACGACCAAGTCTTGCGTTTCTACTCAGCAAACTTTGAGGACAAGGGTATTATCGAAGTGCCTCTCGCTGATCTCAAGTTTGAAAAAGAGCACAACTGGACCAACTATCCAAAAGGAGTTCTTCATTTTTTGCAAGAAGCTGGGCACGTGATTGATAAAGGTTTTGATTTTTATGTTTATGGGAATATCCCAAATGGTGCTGGCTTGTCTTCTTCAGCATCCCTTGAACTCTTGACAGGAGTCGTGGCAGAGCATCTCTTTGATTTAAAACTAGAGCGTCTCGATTTGGTAAAAATCGGAAAACAAACAGAAAACAACTTTATCGGAGTCAACTCTGGTATCATGGACCAGTTTGCTATCGGTATGGGGGCTGACCAACGTGCTATTTACTTAGATACTAACACTTTAGAGTATGATTTGGTACCACTTGATTTGAAGGACAATGTCGTTGTTATCATGAACACTAACAAACGCCGTGAATTGGCGGACTCTAAATACAATGAACGCCGTGCTGAGTGTGAAAAAGCAGTGGAAGAGTTGCAAGTTGCCTTAGATATTCAGACCCTGGGTGAATTGGATGAGTGGGCCTTTGACCAATACAGCTATCTGATTAAAGATGAAAATCGTTTGAAACGTGCTCGCCATGCTGTGCTTGAAAACCAACGTACCCTTAAAGCGCAAGCAGCCCTTCAAGCAGGAGATTTGGAAACATTTGGTCGTTTGATGAATGCTTCTCACGTTTCTCTAGAACATGACTATGAAGTAACTGGTTTGGAATTGGATACCCTTGTTCACACAGCTTGGGATCAAGAAAGTGTTCTCGGTGCTCGTATGACAGGGGCAGGTTTTGGCGGATGTGCCATTGCCTTGGTGCAAAAAGATGCTGTTGATGACTTTAAGGAAGCTGTAGGCAAATACTACGAGGAAGTAGTTGGCTACGCTCCAAGCTTCTATATCGCTGAAGTTGCAGGTGGCACTCGCGTCCTTGACTAGTCAAAAGGAGACTCTATAGTGACCTTAGTAGATAAATTTGTAACACATGTCATTTCTGAAAGTTCATTTGAGGAAGTGGATCGAATCTACCTGACCAATCGTGTCTTGGCACGAGTGGGAGACGGTGTTTTGGAAGTTGAGACGGATCTGGATAAAGTGATTGACCTCAAGGACCAGTTGGTTGAGGAAGCCGTTCGATTAGAGACGATTGAGGATAGTCAGACTGCGCGTGAAATCCTTGGTGCTGAACTGATGGACTTGGTGACTCCTTGTCCGAGTCAGGTCAATCGTGACTTTTGGGCAACCTACGCCCACTCTCCTGAGCAAGCGATAGAGGATTTTTACCAACTCAGTCAGAAGAATGACTACATCAAACTCAAGGCCATTGCTAAGAATATCGCTTATCGTGTTCCGTCTGATTACGGTGAACTTGAAATTACTATCAATCTCTCTAAGCCTGAGAAGGATCCCAAAGAGATTGCGGCAGCCAAGTTGGTGCAAGCTAGCAATTATCCCCAGTGTCAGCTTTGTCTAGAGAATGAAGGCTACCATGGTCGGGTCAACCACCCAGCTCGCAGCAATCACCGTATTATCCGTTTTGAAATGGCTGATCAGGAGTGGGGCTTCCAGTATTCGCCCTATGCTTACTTTAATGAGCATTGTATTTTCTTAGATGGCCAGCATCGTCCCATGGCCATTAGTCGTCAGAGCTTTGAGCGTCTGCTGGCTATCGTAGAACAGTTTCCAGGATATTTTGCAGGCTCTAATGCCGACCTGCCGATTGTGGGTGGCTCTATTCTGACTCATGATCACTATCAGGGAGGCCGTCATGTATTTCCTATGGAATTGGCTCCCTTGCAAAAGGGCTTCAGATTTACTGGTTTTGAGCAGGTCAAGGCTGGGATTGTCAAGTGGCCCATGTCAGTGCTACGTTTGACTTCGGATTCCAAAGAGGATTTGATCAACTTGGCTGATAAGATTTTGCAGGAATGGCGCCAGTATTCAGATCTTGCAGTGCAGATTTTAGCAGAGACGGACGGGACACCGCATCACACCATCACACCCATTGCCCGTAAACGCGATGGACAGTTTGAGTTGGACTTGGTCTTGCGGGACAATCAGACATCTGCAGAACATCCTGATGGCATCTATCATCCCCACAAGGATGTCCAACATATCAAGAAGGAAAATATCGGATTGATTGAGGTCATGGGGTTGGCTATCTTGCCACCACGTCTGAAAGCAGAAGTGGAGCAAGTCGCTAGTTACCTCGTGGGAGAAGGGGAGACAGTTGCCGATTATCATCAGGAATGGGCAGACCAACTCAGAGCCCACCATCCAGACCTAACGGATAAAGAAAAAGCTCTTGCAATCGTCAAGGACTCTGTGGGTGCTATCTTTGCGCGTGTACTTGAGGATGCAGGAGTTTACAAGCAGACCGAGCAGGGACAGGTAGCCTTTATGCGCTTTGTAGAGCAGGTAGGGATTTTACCAGGATAGGACCTTTCTCCTTGCACAGTCCTATAAAAAGTAGTATCATAGTGTCGTTTGAAATATCAGGAGGAAACAATGAAAGATTTTCATTTTGACGCTATATCTGCCTTTGAAAATTACGAAATTGAACAAATGAGAGATGGTCACGTTGTGGTGACGACGAAAGTCGTGGATTCGTCGCTCAACTACTATGGCAATGCCCATGGTGGCTATCTCTTTACCCTTTGCGACCAGATTAGTGGTTTGGTGGTCATATCTCTGGGGCTTGATGGAGTGACACTCCAGTCCTCTATCAATTACCTCAAAGCAGGAAAACTCGACGATGTATTGACTATTAAAGGAGAATGTGTCCATCAAGGTCGCACAACCTGTGTGGTAGATGTGGATATCACCAATCAAGAGGGCAGAAATGTTTGCAAGGCAACCTTTACCATGTTTGTCACAGGTCAGCGGTCAGAAGACAGACAGGTAAGGATATAAAGAGTAATTTAATAGAGTGAGGTGAATTTTGGAATTTATAAAATTTGCCTTACTCATTTTTTGATATTGATATGATTTAATTCTAAAATAGAAAATTTAGTAATGTGGTAGAAAAATACAAGAGTTGTGTTTTAATTTCTATGGTATAATTAAAAGCATGAAGATAAAAGAAATAAAGGAAGTTACATTACAACCGTTCACGAAATGGACAGGTGGTAAAAGACAATTATTGCCTGTTATTAGAGAATTAATGCCTAAAACCTATAACAGGTATTTCGAACCTTTTGTTGGAGGTGGAGCTTTATTTTTTGATTTAGCTCCTAAAGATGCAGTTATTAATGATTTTAACGCTGAACTAATAAATTGCTATCAACAAATTAAGGACAATCCTAAAGAATTGATTGAAATTTTGAAAGTTCATCAGGAATATAATTCAAAAGAATATTATTTAGATTTACGTTCTGCTGATCGTGATGAAAGAATAGATATGATGTCTGAAGTACAAAGGGCAGCACGTATTCTCTATATGTTGAGAGTAGACTTTAATGGTTTATATCGTGTGAATTCTAAGAATCAGTTTAATGTACCTTATGGTCGTTATAAAAATCCTAAAATTGTTGATGATAATTTGATATCTGCTATTTCAACTTATCTGAATAATAGTCAGATAGAAATTAAAAAAGGAGATTTTGAAAAGGCTGTTTTGGATGTTCAACCAGGGGATTTTGTATATTTTGATCCCCCGTATATTCCATTGTCAGAGACAAGTGCCTTTACTTCCTACACTCATGAGGGGTTTTCATATGATGATCAAGTAAGATTAAGAGATACCTTTAAGAAATTGAGTGATGCAGGGGCTTATGTTATGTTATCAAACTCCTCTAGTTTTTTGGTAGAGGAGTTGTATCGAGATTTTAATATCCATCATGTTGAAGCTATCCGAACTAATGGAGCAAAATCTTCAAGTCGAGGAAAAATTTCTGAAATTATAGTCACAAATTATGAAAAATAACGAATATAAGTATGGAGGTGTTTTAATGACAAAACCATACTATAATAAAGATAAAATGATTCTTGTTCATGCAGATACGTTTAAGTTATTATCGAAAATGAAACCAGAAAGCATGGACATGATCTTTGCTGATCCTCCATATTTTTTGAGTAACGGTGGTATATCAAATTCTGGGGGACAGGTTGTATCTGTAGATAAAGGTGACTGGGATAAGATTTCTTCCTTTGAGGAAAAGCACGAATTCAATCGTAAATGGATTCGTTTAGCAAAAGAAGTTCTGAAGCCTAATGGGACGATATGGATTTCAGGTAGTTTGCACAACATATACTCAGTTGGAATGGCATTAGAGCAAGAAGGTTTTAAAATTCTGAATAATATTACTTGGCAGAAAACAAACCCTGCCCCCAATTTATCTTGTCGTTATTTTACCCATTCTACTGAAACCATTTTATGGGCCAGAAAAAATGATAAAAAAGCTCGTCATTACTACAATTATGATTTGATGAAAGAGCTAAATGATGGTAAGCAAATGAAAGATGTTTGGACAGGTGCTTTGACGAAAAAAGCTGAGAAATGGGCTGGCAAGCATCCAACACAAAAACCAGAATATTTATTGGAACGTATAATTTTGGCCTCTACTAAAGAGGGTGACTATATTCTAGATCCATTTGTTGGTAGTGGCACTACGGGTGTTGTTGCGAAGCGATTAGGTAGAAGATTTATAGGTATCGATGCTGAAAAAGAATATTTGAAGATAGCTAGAAGAAGATTAGAGGAGGAAAACTATGGCTAGAAAACCAAATAAACATGGAGGAGGAGCCAAAACGACGACTAATGGTTTGAAATTTGAAAGAGATACTGATTTTTCGGAATTAGTAGATTCCCTTCCAGGATATGAAGTTAAAGAAATAGATTTCAAAGATAGAAAAGCAACAAAAGGCTTTGAAGTTTTTAGAGTTGGGGAAGAAGAAATCATTGGTAAAATTATGCCTCAATATAGATTTTATGATTTTTTGAAAGAATTGGGGATTAAGAATACCAATTCTAAACAATGGAAACCAGATGAAGTATTTATAAATTTTGAAAATCATACAGTTTATATAGTTGAGAAAAAATGGCAGGAAAGCGAAAGAAGTGTTGATGAAAAACTACTGGGCTTTGGCAATAAAAGACGTATTTATCAACGTTTGTTAGATAGTGTGCAAGAGGGTGAACCATTTTCTGTGCAATTCATATTTGTTGGAAATAAAAGTTTTTTTGGTCAAGATAAATATCGTGATACTTTTGAAATGTTACGAGGGGATGGCATCAAAATAATGCTTGATGAATACGACATGACATTTTTTGGTTTATTTTAATTACAAGGTGAATTATGGATTTTAATACTTACATTTCTTCATCATCAGAAGATAGATTACAAAATTTTTAAAATACTCTCTCAATTACCAACAGAACTCCTGAGTATTATGTAAATTGGGAGAAAGTTGATCGTGAGACAAAGAAGTATGAACTAGAGTTGAATACTTTAAACTACTTAATTGGTAAAGATGATATCTATTCAGATGCATTAGACCTATTCACTAAACAACCTAATTTGTTAAAAGCAATTCCTAGCTTGATTGCAAGTCGTGATAATGTTTTAGATATTCTGACAATAGATAATGACGATAATATGTCTTTTGAGCAATTGGATTTCAAAACGATAGACACTAGCAGAATAGATGATTACATCAAATTTATTGAGAAATCTGGTTTATTAAAGTTTTTACAACAACATGCTAATCGTTCATTAGTTGATTATGTTTATGGAGTGGAGACTGGATTAGATAGCAATGCACGAAAAAACCGAAGTGGAACAACTATGGAGGGGATTTTAGAGAGACATGTAGCAAAAATTTCTCAGGAACAAAGATTAGAATGGAAAGCTCAATCTACAGCTTAATATATTAAAGATAAGTGGGGGATTAAAGTACCTGTTGATAAGTCTGAGAGAAGATTTGATGTTGCAGTTTATTCCCGAGAAAAACATAAGGTTTGGTTGATTGAAACAAATTATTATGGCGGCGGAGGAAGTAAATTAAAAGCGGTTGCTGGAGAGTTTACTGAACTCAGTCAATTTGTTGTTACTTCAGATGACAATGTTGAATTTGTTTGGGTTACTGATGGTCAAGGATGGAAAACAGCACACTTACCACTAGCAGAAGCATTTAGTCACATTACGAATGTATTCAATTTAGAGATGTTAAGAGAAGGATTTTTAGCTGATTTATTTTTACAATAATTGTTCATTAGCTATAAACAAAAAAGAGGCTCGCACCTCTTTTTCTTATTTCTTTTTATGATTTAATACGGCATTGAGGACAATAGCAAGTAGGCTGGCTACGACGATTCCGTTTGAAAAGAACATTTGGAAGGCTGTCGGCATGCTGATAAAGAGATTGCTGTTATTTAGACCGACACCTGCAGCGATTGATACAGCTGCTATAAGGAAGTTGTGTTCATTGTTAGCAAAGTCAACACGGGCGAGGATTTGCATCCCTTGAATAGATACAAAACCAAACATCACCAGCATGGCACCACCGAGGACAGGGCTTGGAATGATTTGGGCAAGGGCGCCAAACTTAGGAAGGAGTCCAAGGAGAACCAGGAAACCAGCTGCGTAGTAGATTGGTAGGCGAGTCTTGATACCTGACAATTTAACCAAACCAACGTTTTGTGAAAATCCTGTGTAAGGGAAGGTGTTAAAGATTCCTCCGAGAAGTACGGCCAAACCTTCTGCTCGGTAACCGTTGCGAAGGCGCGTGCTGTCAATTGGATCTTTTGTGATATCAGACAAGGCCAGATAAACACCAGTTGACTCAACCATAGAAACCGTTGCGATGATACACATCATGACAATAGATGAGATTTCAAAGGTTGGCATCCCAAAGTAGAGGGGAGTTGGGACATGGACAAGCGGTGCTGCCGCAACAGGGGAGAAGTCCACCAAACCCATGCTAGCAGCAATGGCTGTTCCAACAACTAGACCAATCAAAATAGAGATAGACTTGATAAATCCTTTGGTAAAGATGTTAATCAAGAGGATAATCAGAACAGTGATAGCTGCAAGCAAGAGACTTTGACCAGTTGGCTCTGGAACGTTATTTCCCATATTTCCAATAGCGACAGGAATCAAGGTTAAACCAATCGTAGTAATAACAGATCCTGTTACGATAGATGGGAAGAGATTGGCTACTTTTGAGAAAATGCCTGAAACAAGAACCACGTAAATCCCTGATGCGATAAGGGCACCAAACATAGCGCCACTACCATGGCTTTGCCCAATCATAATCAAGGGAGCGACCGACTGAAAGGCAACTCCGAGAACGACTGGGAGTCCAATTCCAAAGTATTTGTTGAGTTGGAGTTGAAGGAAGGTTGCCACCCCACACATGAAGATATCTGTAGAAATCAGGTAGGTCAACTGCTCAGTTGAATAGCCAAGGGCTGTCGCAATCATGATAGGAACCAGGATGGATCCTGAGTACATAGCTAGTAAGTGCTGCAAGCCAAGAACGGCTGCTTGCGAGTGTTTTTCTTGAGTTTGCATTAGAGATCTGCCTCCTTAAATACGACTTGACCATTTTCAAAACGATCTAAACGAGCGAGTGATAGAACAGGGTAGCCTGCTTTTTCAAGCAAATCACGGCCATCTTGGAAAGATTTTTCAATCACGATACCGATAGCTTCGACTGTGGCTCCGGCCTGTTCGATGATTTGAATCAAGCCTTTGGCAGCTTGGCCATTAGCAAGGAAATCGTCGATAATCAAGACCTTGTCCTCTGGTGAGAGGAATTTTCCAGCGATAGAAACGGTGCTGGTCACTTGCTTGGTAAAGGAGTAAACTTCGGCAGTTAAGATACCTTCGTTCATGGTAATGTTCTTAGCTTTTTTAGCAAAAATCATAGGGACATTTAAGGCTTCAGCTGTAAAAACAGCTGGGGCAATACCCGACGCTTCAATGGTTACAACCTTGGTAATGCCAGCAGAAGCAAATTTTTCCGCAAAGAGCTTTCCAATCTCTCGCATCAATTGATAGTCAACTTGGTGGGTTAAAAAGGAATCCACCTTGAGGATGTTATCACCCAAGATATGCCCATCCTTGAGGATGCGCTCTTCTAATAATTTCATAAGACCTCCTAAAGTCTAAAAGCCAATTTACTTGTTGTTTAAATGTTTCTATAGTGATCCCTTTTGCTAGTACTATATATTTGATAAAACTATTACGAGCGAAGCGAGTCTTATCAAATATTTCCCGTTGTAGTGGTATCATAGACAATAATCTTGTTATTGTCTATGACGGGATTTTTGAGACTTTTGGCTCAAAAATTAGGGATGAAATTCCGAAGGAAGTTGCTCCCGTCCGCACTAATTAAGGGAAATATTAAAAATATTCAAAAAAGACCTACTTAATCTCTAAGTAAGTCCCCAAAATAGGCATGGCAAAAACGACCATACCTCACTTCTGACTTACTTATTGTTAGGTGTTCCGGCACCTTGTAGAAACGTCGTGCCAATTCACGACATAAACAAGTAAAATGATATTCAATTTTAAATAGGCTTGAGCCAATGTTTTTATTTTACACTAAATAACTTTAGAAATCAAATATTTTGTTAGTGTTTTGGTTTAAAAAACGAACAAATATAATAAAAATGGGCAAAAATTAACTTATTGGCTAACATTTAGAAGGTTTTTTCCATCATAAAAGGCATATTATCAAGTTTTTAAACACTTGACAATATGCCTTTTTAACTTTAAAGACTTTTTCCAAATCTTTATTATTCTACTCGCTAAATCTTAAAAAATAGCCATCTGGATCCAAAACTGCAAACTCATGAGGATAGATATAGTAATCTCCAACACGAAACTTTCTTTTGGTTAAGGGACGATGGATAGGATAGTCAGCTTCTAGCAGTTTTTGGTGGAGTTGAGGGACATCTTCAATACCAAAGGAAATATTGACACCGCGCCCGAAAGGATAGGTTAGTTGGGCTAATTCTTCTGTGCTGCCTTCTTCTAGCATAAGTTGGCAGTCTTCAAGTGAGAGGAAGAGAAATTTCTCCTCTGGACGCTCGTATTCGACAGAGAATCCCAGCAAGTCGCAGTAGAAGTGGCGTGACTTTTCGAGGTCAGATACTACAAATTCAGGAATGACAGCTTGATAGTCCATTAGCTTTCTCCTTAGAGCTCAATCTCCATGACAATGGGTGTGTGGTCTTGACGCGCACCTGAGTCGATCATATCAGACTTAGTCACATTGTCAGCGATGCGGTTACTTGTGAGCCAGTAGTCGATTCTCCAGCCAGTATTGTTGATTTTAGAAGTCTTGCTGCGTTGTGCCCACCAAGTGTAGCGTTCTGGAACATCGCCGTGAATGTGGCGGAAGGTATCCGTAAATCCAGTTGCCAAAAGGTTGGTAAATCCAGCACGTTCCTCGTCGGTAAATCCAGGTGAACGGCGGTTGCTAGCAGGATTTGCAAGGTCGATTTCATTGTGGGCTACGTTGTAGTCACCGGTTGCAAGGACTGGTTTTTGTTTGTCCAACTCCGCTAAATACTCAGCATATTTGACATCCCAGACTTGACGTTCTTCCAAGCGTTTGAGTCCATCTCCAGCATTTGGTGTGTAAACTTGGGTAACGAAAAATTTATCAAATTCTAGAGTGATGATACGACCTTCCAAGTCCATGGTAGAAGGGGCACCGATTTTTGGGAAGCTGATAGTTGGCGTAAGTTCTTTCTTATAGAGGAACATGGTTCCAGCATAGCCTTTACGGGCAGGTTCTTGGGAAGAGCGCCACGTGTTTTCGTAACCTGGGAAGAGTTCCTCTAAAATTTCCAAGTGTTTCTTTGTAGGACCCTTGGCAGAAAGCTTGGTTTCTTGGATAGCAATGATATCAGCATTTTCAGCGACCAAAGTTTGTAGTACTTCTTGGGACAATTTGGCACGAGTTGAGTCACTAGTTAGGGCAGCATTGAGGGAATCAATATTCCATGAGATGAGTTTCATAAAGTTACCTTTTTCATTCAGATTATAGATTTTATTATACCAAAAAAAGGTCCATTTCCCCAACGTATGGCTTGAAAAATCACTCTCTTTCGTTTATAATTAAGAATGATTTTATGAAAGGGAGTGAAAATAAATGAAATTTTACTCATATGACTATGTACTTAGCCAAATCAGTCAGCAAAATGGCATCATGATTGGCTTTGGAATTGTTCTCCTTGCTATCACAGGATTTTTTGCTTTTAAAGCCTATCGAGATAAAAAGGGGACTAAGTTTCGGGAATTGGTCATGATTTTGGCCTTGACCTTGGTGGCCATGCTTTTGGTGACAATCTCAAAATACCAGACCAATCAAGCCTCTAACAACCAATTTCAAACTTCCCTTCATTTCATAGAGGTTGTTTCCAAAGACTTGGGAGTGGATAAATCAGAAGTTTATGTCAATACTTCTGCAGCCACTGATGGAGCACTTATCAAGGTAGGTTCAAATTTCTATCGTGCCATGAACGGGAGCCAACCAGACAAGTATCTTTTAGAGAAATTAGAATTGCATCAAACAGACGCTATTGAATTGGTGGAGGTAAACAAATGACACTCAACTATATGGAAATTTTAATCAAACTGGCCTTGGGTCTATTCTCGCTGGTTTTCGTGATCAATGTGACAGGAAAAGGAAACCTAGCACCTAACTCTGCGACAGACCAAATTCAAAACTATGTTCTTGGTGGTATCATCGGTGGGGTAATTTACAATAGTTCAATCAGTATCCTGCAATACGCAGTGATTTTGATGATGTGGACGATTTTGGTCTTGACCCTCAAGTGGCTCAATAACAATGTTCGTTTTGTCAAACGCTTGATTGATGGAAAACCAACTCTCCTTATCAAAAATGGGCAGATTGACCCAGAAGCCTGTCGTTCAGTTGGTTTGTCTGCAGCAGAAGTTGCTCTCAAACTTCGTAGCCAAGGGATTTTCCAGATGAAACAGGTCAAATGCGCTGTGCAGGAGCAAAATGGCCAACTCATCGTGGTCCAAATGGGGGATGAAAATCCTAAGTATCCAGTTGTGACTGACGGTGTGATCCAAGTCGATGTTTTGGAATCGATTGGCCGTAGCGAAGAGTGGCTGCTTGATAATCTAAGCAAACAAGGACATGACAATGTGGCCAATATCTTTATCGCTGAGTATGACAAGGGTGCCGTCACAGTTGTAACCTATGAATAAGAAAAACCTGGGGTCTTGGCCTCAGGTTTCCATTTGCAATCAGAAAGGGATTTTATGTCCATTATTCAAAAACTTTGGTGGTTTTTCAAGTTAGAAAAACGCCGTTATCTAGTCGGGATTGTGGCCTTGGTCTTGGTTTCCGTCCTCAATCTTATTCCACCTATGGTCATGGGGCGGGTCATTGATGCCATCACATCGGGGCAATTAACCCAGCAGGACCTCCTTCTTGACCTATTTTACTTGCTTCTTGCTGCCTTTGGGATGTACTATCTACGCTATGTTTGGCGTATGTATATTCTAGGGACTTCCTACCGTTTGGGACAGATTATGCGGTCTCGCTTGTTTGAGCATTTCACAAGAATGTCTCCAGCTTTTTATCAAACCTATCGGACGGGGGACTTGATGGCACACGCAACCAACGATATCAATGCCTTGACTCGTCTGGCAGGAGGCGGTGTTATGTCTGCGGTGGATGCTTCTATCACGGCTTTGGTGACCTTGCTGACCATGCTCTTTAGCATTTCGTGGCAAATGACCCTAGTTGCCATTTTACCCTTACCTTTCATGGCTTATGCGACCAGTCGTCTAGGGAGAAAGACCCACAAGGCTTTTGGCGAATCACAGGCTGCCTTTTCCGAACTTAATAATAAGGTACAGGAGTCTGTATCAGGTATTAAAGTGACCAAGTCTTTCGGTTATCAGGCAGATGAGTTGAAGTCCTTTCAGGAAGTCAATGAATTGACCTTCCAAAAGAACCTCCAAACCATGAAATACGATAGTCTCTTTGACCCCATGGTTCTCTTGTTTGTTGGTTCTTCCTATGTTTTAACCCTCTTGGTCGGCTCCTTGATGGTTCAGAAAGGGCAAATCACGGTTGGAAATCTAGTAACCTTTATCAGCTATTTGGATATGTTGGTTTGGCCTCTCATGGCCATTGGTTTCCTCTTTAATATCACTCAAAGAGGAAAGGTTTCCTACCAGCGGATTGAGGAACTTTTGTTTCAGGAATCACCTGTACAAGACCCTGAGTTTCCTTTAGAGGGTATTGAAAACGGGCGCCTGCAGTATGATATTGATAGCTTTGCCTTTGAAAATGAGGAAACACTGACGGATATTCACTTTAGTTTAGAAAAAGGGCAAACCCTGGGCTTGGTTGGTCAGACAGGCTCTGGAAAAACGTCCTTGATTAAGCTTCTCTTGCGTGAATACAATGTGGATAAGGGTGCTATTTACCTAAACGGTCATAATATTCGTGATTATCGTCTGACAGACCTTCGCAGTCTTATGGGCTATGTTCCTCAGGATCAGTTTCTCTTTGCGACTTCAATCTTAGACAATATTCGCTTTGGCAATCCTAACTTACCCCTTTCAGCGGTCGAGGAAGCGACTAAGCTAGCCCAAGTTTACCAAGACATTGTAGACATGCCTAAAGGATTTGATACGTTGATTGGTGAAAAGGGAGTCAGTCTTTCTGGAGGTCAAAAGCAGCGTCTGGCCATGAGTCGGGCTATGATTTTAGACCCTGATATCTTGATTTTGGATGATTCTTTGTCGGCCGTGGATGCCAAGACAGAATATGCGATTATTGACAACCTTAAGGAGACGCGAAAGGACAAGACAACCATTATTACGGCTCATCGCCTGAGTGCAGTTGTCCATGCAGATTTGATTTTAGTTCTGCAAAATGGTCAAATTATCGAACGAGGCACACACGAAGACTTGCTAGCTTTGGATGGCTGGTATGCCCAAACCTACCAGTCTCAGCAGATGGAAATGAAAGGAGAAGAAGATGCAGAATAAGAAAGAACAATGGACTGTATTGAAGCGCTTGATGTCCTATCTCAAGCCTTACGGCCTCCTGACCTTTTTGGCACTCAGTTTTCTCCTAGCAACGACGGTCATTAAAAGTGTCATTCCCCTTGTGGCTTCCCACTTTATTGACCAGTATCTCAGCAATCTCAACCAATTCGCTGTGACCGTTTTGCTGGTCTACTATGGCCTTTATATCCTACAAACTCTGGTCCAGTATGTCGGTAATCTTCTCTTTGCGCGCGTGTCTTACAGTATTGTTAGGGATATTCGTCGGGATGCCTTTGCCAATATGGAAAAACTAGGCATGTCTTACTTTGACAAGACGCCAGCAGGCTCTATCGTCTCGCGTTTGACAAATGACACCGAGACCATCAGCGATATGTTTTCAGGGATTTTATCTAGCTTTATCTCAGCAGTTTTCATCTTTCTGACAACTCTTTATACCATGTTGGTATTGGATTTTCGTTTGACAGCATTAGTCTTGCTCTTTCTCCCCTTGATTTTCCTTTTGGTCAATCTCTATCGGAAAAAATCAGTGAAAATCATTGAGAAAACCAGAAGTCTCTTGTCAGATATCAATAGCAAGCTGGCTGAAAATATCGAGGGAATCAGAATAATCCAGGCCTTTAATCAAGAGAAGCGCCTGCAGGCGGAATTCGATGAAATCAACCAAGAACACTTGGTCTATGCCAACCGTTCTGTAGCCTTGGATGCCCTCTTTTTGCGCCCTGCCATGAGTTTGCTGAAACTCCTAGGATACGCTGTTTTGATGGCCTATTTTGGCTATCGTGGTCTTTATCTGGGAATAACGGCAGGAACCATGTATGCCTTTATCCAGTATATCAATCGTCTCTTTGATCCCTTGATTGAAGTGACGCAAAACTTCTCAACCCTGCAAACGTCTATGGTTTCTGCAGGTCGTGTCTTTTCCCTGATAGACGAGAGGACCTATGAACCTCTTCAAGAAAATGGCCAGGCTAAAGTCAAAGAAGGCAATATCCGTTTTGAACATGTGTGTTTCTCATATGACGGGAAACATCAGATTCTGGATGATATTTCCTTTTCGGTTAACAAGGGTGAAACCATTGCATTTGTAGGCCATACAGGTTCAGGGAAATCTTCGATTATTAATGTCCTCATGCGCTTTTATGAATTTCAATCAGGGCGAGTTCTCTTGGACGATGTGGATATTAGGGACTACAGTCAGGAAGAGCTGAGAAAAAACATCGGTCTGGTCTTGCAGGAACCCTTCCTCTATCATGGAACCATTAAGTCCAATATCGCCATGTACCAAGACATTAGTGATGAGCAGGTCCAGGCTGCTGCAGCCTTCGTGGATGCAGATTCCTTTATTCAAGACCTTCCTCAGGGTTACGACTCACCTGTGTCCGAGCGTGGTTCGAGCTTTTCAACTGGACAGCGCCAGCTTCTTGCCTTTGCTAGAACAGTTGCCAGTCAGCCCAAAATCTTGATTTTGGATGAAGCGACAGCAAATATTGACTCTGAAACAGAAAGTCTGGTTCAAGCTTCACTGGCTAAGATGAGACAGGGACGAACAACCATTGCTATCGCTCACCGCCTTTCTACCATCCAAGACGCCAACTGTATCTATGTTTTGGACAAGGGGCGCATCATCGAGAGCGGAAGCCATGAGGAACTTTTGGCCTTGGGAGGAACCTATCACAAGATGTATAGTTTGCAGGTAGGGGCCATGGCCTAATACTCTTTGAAAATCTCTTCAAACCATGTCAGCTTTATCTGCAACTTCAAAGCTGTACTTTGAGCCACCTGCGGCTAGCTTCCTAGTTTACTCTTTGATTTTCATTGAGTGTAAGAAGGAAATCCTTCAAATTACAGATTTCTTTCACCGCCTTTTCCATTTTGTGGTATAATGAAAAATGTTGACAAATAGTATAATAAAAACAAAGGAGAAACAGCATGCTGAAATGGGAAGACTTGCCCGTGGAAATGAAATCAAGCGAGGTTGAGTCTTACTACCAGCTTGTCTCTAAAAGGAAGGGTTCGCTGATTTTCAAGCGTTGCTTGGATTGGGTTCTAGCCTTGGTTGTACTTGTTCTGACCTCTCCCATCTTTCTCATCTTGAGCATTTGGATCAAGTTGGATAGCAAGGGGCCAGTGATTTACAAGCAAGAGCGCGTGACCCAGTACAATCGACCTTTCAAGATTTGGAAGTTCCGTACCATGGTGACGGATGCGGATAAACAAGGGAGTCTGGTGACTTCTGCTAACGATAGCCGCATTACCAAGGTTGGCAATTTTATCCGCCGTGTCCGTTTGGACGAACTGCCTCAGTTGGTCAATGTTCTTAAAGGTGAGATGTCCTTTGTAGGGACGCGTCCTGAAGTGCCTCGTTACACAGAGCAGTATAGCCCTGAGATGATGGCAACCTTGCTTTTGCCAGCAGGGATTACCTCTCCAGCCAGCATCAACTACAAGGATGAGGACACTATCATCAGTCAAATGACGGAGAAAGGTCTGTCGGTTGACCAAGCCTATGTCGAACACGTCCTTCCTGAAAAGATGCGCTATAACCTCGCCTATCTCCGAGAGTTTAGTTTCCTTGGAGACATCAAAATCATGTTTCAAACCGTGTTTGAAGTGCTAAAATAAAGTAGTCATGAGAGAATGAGTACAGATAAAAGGAGCAAATCAATGCCAAATTACAATATTCCATTTTCACCACCCGATATTACGGAAGCAGAAATTGCTGAAGTAGCGGATACCCTGCGTTCTGGTTGGATTACAACAGGTCCTAAGACCAAAGAACTGGAGCGTCGCTTGTCTCAATATACACAGACGCCCAAGACTGTCTGTCTTAACTCAGCAACTGCCGCTCTTGAGTTGATTTTGCGTGTTTTGGAAGTGGGTCCTGGAGATGAAGTCATCGTTCCAGCTATGACTTATACAGCTTCATGTAGTGTCATCACTCACGTAGGAGCGACCCCTGTCATGGTGGATATTCAAGCAGATACGTTTGAGATGGACTATGACTTGCTGGAGCAAGCTATCACTGAAAAGACAAAGGTGATTATTCCAGTAGAGCTTGCGGGGATTGTTTGCGACTATGACCGTTTGTTCCAAGTTGTGGAGAAGAAACGTGATCTCTTTACTGCTTCAAGCAAGTGGCAAAAGGTCTTTAACCGTATTGTGATTGTTTCTGATAGTGCCCACGCTTTGGGGTCTACTTATAAAGGGCAACCAGCTGGTTCTATCGCGGACTTTACTTCCTTCTCATTCCATGCAGTTAAGAACTTTACAACTGCTGAGGGAGGAAGTGCCACTTGGAAAGCCAATCCAGCGATTGATGACGAAGAAATGTACAAGGAATTCCAAATTCTTTCCCTTCACGGGCAAACTAAGGATGCCCTTGCTAAGATGCAACTGGGCTCATGGGAATATGATATCGTCACACCAGCCTACAAGTGTAATATGACCGATATCATGGCGTCACTTGGTTTGGTACAATTGGACCGTTACCCAAGTTTGCTAGAACGTCGTAAGGAGATCGTGAACCGCTATGATCGTGGTTTTGCAGGTTCTCGTATCCATCCATTGGCACACAAGACTGAAACTGTCGAATCTTCACGCCACCTCTACATCACCCATGTAGAAGGAGCGAGTTTAGAAGAACGCAATCTTATTATCCAAGAATTAGCTAAAGCAGGAATTGCAAGCAATGTCCACTACAAACCGCTTCCGCTTTTGACAGCCTATAAGAATCTTGGTTTTGATATGGCGAACTATCCTAAGGCTTATGCCTTCTTTGAAAATGAAATTACGCTCCCTCTTCACACTAAATTAAGCGATGAAGAAGTGGACTATATCATTGAGACTTTCAAAACAGTTTCTGAAAAAGTACTAGCTTCATCAAAAAAATTGTAAAAAAGTCTTGACAAAGAAAAAACAAAGTATTAAAATAAGTTCAATAAATCAGAAAAGTAATTATTTTTGATCTTCAGGGAGCCTGTGGTGATTGTGAACAGGTGGTTGGAAGTAGTGAAAGTGGGCTGATTTTAAAAATGAATTTGAAACAATGAAAGTTCGGTGCGCACACCTTACAGTGCAACTTGTTGTTAGACAAGGTAGAGATGTAAAGGGGATAGTCCCTTTATAATTGAGGTGGCACCGCGTTACCAACGCCCTCACACGGAAGTAGATTCTGTGTGTGGGCTTTTTTCTATCCGTCGTTTTGTTTATCTTTTATTAGGGCGTTAAGTCGCTTTGATGAACTTGAGTTCTATCTGCAGCTCCTTGCCTACTACTAAAAGCAAACAAAAAGGCCGGATTGATATGGAAAGAGGAAAAATTTTATGACAACTAAAGGTTATTTTGGACAATTTGGTGGTAGTTTTGTACCGGAGCCGATTCAGGCTTTGTTGGATGAGTTGGAAGTGACATTTGAAAAGTACAAGGATGATCCAGAATTTTTGGCAGAATTTCGCCATTACTTAAAGGACTATTCAGGTCGCGAAACACCGCTCTATTTTGCGGAAAGTTTGACAGACCACTTAGGTGGCGCTAAGATTTATCTCAAACGTGAAGACCTTAACCACCTTGGTTCTCACAAGCTAAACAACGTTTTAGGACAGATTCTTTTGGCCAAACGTATGGGCAAAAAACGAGTAATCGCAGAAACAGGAGCTGGTCAGCACGGGGTTGCGACGGCGGCAGCTGCAGCCAAGTTTGGTATGGCCTGTGATGTCTACATGGGGGCAGAGGATGTGGAACGTCAACGTCTCAATGTTTTCCGTATGGAGATGATGGGAGCAACTGTTCACGCAGTTGAAACGGGAACACGAACTCTTAAGGATGCGGTTGATGCAGCCTTTGGAGCATGGATGAATGATTTGGAAGCCTTCTATGTTCTGGGATCTGCTGTAGGGCCTCACCCTTATCCTACCATTGTTCATGAGTTCCAAAAGGTCATCAGTGAAGAATCTCGCTGTCAAATCTTAGAAAAAGAAGGTCGTTTACCAGACTACGTTATTGCCTGTGTAGGTGGTGGTTCTAATGCTATTGGTGCTTTTTCTCAGTATGTGGCTGATGAAGAAGTTAAATTGGTTGGGGTAGAAGCTGCTGGGCACGGGCTTGATACAGACAAGCACGCAGCTACTATGACAAAAGGTAGTATCGGAATTGTTGACGGTATGAAGACCTATGCAGTCTTTAAGGAAGACGGAGAGCTAGCTCCAGTTTACTCTATCTCAGCTGGATTGGACTATCCAGGGGTTGGCCCAGAACACGCCTACTTTAAAGATTCAGGTCGCGTGGAATATGTTGCAGCGACTGATGAAGAAGCTGTTCAGGCTCTCCTCCTTCTCAGCAAGACTGAAGGGATTATCCCAGCGATTGAAAGCTCACACGCTATCGCAGAAGCAGTTAAACGTGCACCGAAACTAAGCAAAGACGACATTATCATTATCAATGTCTCTGGTCGTGGAGACAAGGACGTAGCTGCGATTGCAGACTACCTAGAAGCTAAAAAGTAATAGATGGAAAAATTACAGTCTTTTCTCTCACAGAGAGCTTGTGGTTGCTGGAAACAAGCAGAGAAAGCTGTAAAGTTGGGTCCATCTGAAACGAGAGAAGAAAACATAATTCTCAAGGGAGTGCCCTTTATCGCACAGCCTGTTACAGGAGGTATCTGAGACAGGAATGAGAGATAGGAGAAATCCTATAATTGAGGTGGCACCGCGAATTTCGTCCTCACGCAAGTTATTTTGCGTGGGGATTTTTATATATTTACCGCAGATATTGCGATTAATTTTTTAAATATTTTCAATAAATAGGTTGTTATAGAATATTTACGAACGAAGTGAGTTTCTAAAAGCTGTTTCCCGCCATAGTGGTATCCTAGAGAAGCAAAGATGCTTCTCTAGGACGGAATTTTTGAGAGTAAAATAGTTCGGGGAACTATTTTAGCCTGAGCCTAGAAATGAATGAGCGAGGAGCTCAAAAATTAGGTCTTTCATTTCCTGGATTGCTAAAATCATCCACTGGATAATTTTACCTTCCGTCCGCACTATTTAAGGGAAATAGAAAAAGATAAAAAATTAAAAATAAGGAACTGAAAGGGAAATTACAATGGAACGAATCATTCATGGAGATGTCTTATCACCAATCTTGGCTTATATGCGTCTAAAGGGGCAACACAAGGTTATCTTAGAGAGTATTCCGAGAGACAAGGAAACAGCTCGTTTTTCTATCCTAGCCTATAATCCTGTTTTTGAGATTAAGTTTGAAAATGGAGTCCTTTATCAAAATGGTCAAGTGATTGATCGTGATCCCTTGGATTTCTTTTATGAAGTGACTCATAAGAGCCAGCACCATTCAGACCTACCTTTTGGTGGTGGAGCCATTGGTTTTGTTGGTTACGATATGATTTCGCTTTATGAAGAAATTGGTCAAATTCCTGAAGATACTATTGGAACGCCAGACATGCATTTCTTCGTTTATGAGAGTTACATGGTCTTTGACCACAAGAAGGAGAAAATCCATGTCATCGAGGATACTCTCTATAGTGAGCGAAGTCAAGAAGACTTGGAAAAAGCCTTGAACCAAGTGCTTGAGGAATTACGCATTCCTGCTCCAAATGAATTTGAAGACTTGGATCTATCTCCGTTAGACTTCAAACCCCATATCGCTCCTCAGAAGTTTGAGGAAATGGTGGAAACAGCTCGTGACTTGATTCGTAATGGCGATATGTTCCAATGTGTACTCAGCCAGCGTTTCTCAGCAGAAGTTACTGGAAATCCATTTGACTTCTACAGAAATCTCCGCGTGACTAATCCTTCTAATTACCTTTATTTCTATGATTTTGGTGATTATCAAATCATCGGTGCCAGTCCAGAAAGTTTGGTTTCAGTTAAAAATGGCATCGTGACAACCAATCCGATTGCAGGGACACGACCAAGAGGCACTACTGATGAAGAGGACAAGGCTTTGGCGACAGACCTGCTTTCGGATGAGAAGGAAACAGCAGAGCATCGGATGTTAGTAGACTTGGGTCGTAATGATATTGGCCGCATCTCTGAAACGGCTAGTGTCCAAGTTACTAAGTATATGGAAGTGGAGCTCTTCCGTTATGTCATGCATTTGACCAGTGTGGTCAAGGGGCGTTTGCTTCCAGAACTCACTGCCATGGATGCCTTGAAAGCAACACTTCCTGCTGGAACCGTTTCTGGAGCACCAAAGATTCGAGCGATGAGACGCATCTATGAACTGGAAACAGAAAAACGGGGCGTATACGCAGGAGCAATCGGCTACTTGTCTGCGACGGGTGATATGGATTTCGCCATTGCCATCCGAACCATGATTCTCAAAAATCAAACAGCCTATGTGCAGGCTGGGGCAGGGATTGTCTACGACTCCATCGCCCAAAACGAATACCAAGAAACCATTAACAAGGCTAAATCTATGACTAGAATTGGAGAACTAAGACCATGATTTTATTGATTGACAACTATGATTCTTTTACCTATAACTTGGCCCAATACATTGGGAATTTTGCAGAGGTGCAAGTCTTGAGAAATGATGATCCCAAGCTGTATGAAGAAGCTGAAAAAGCAGATGGTCTGGTCTTTTCTCCTGGTCCAGGTTGGCCAGTTGATGCTGGAAAGATGGAAGACATGATTCGTGATTTTGCAGGTAAGAAGCCGATTCTTGGAATTTGTTTGGGCCATCAAGCCATTGCAGAAGTCTTTGGTGGTAAGTTAGGTTTGGCTCCAAAAGTCATGCATGGGAAACAGAGCAATATCAGTTTTGAAGCACCATCTGTTTTGTATCAAGGTATCGAGGATGGCCGTGCGGTCATGCGTTATCATAGTATTTTGATTGAGGAAATGCCAGAAGACTTTGAGGTGACAGCTCGTTCGACTGATGACCAAGCCATCATGGGGATTCAACATAAAAACCTACCGATTTATGGCTTCCAGTACCATCCAGAGAGCATTGGAACGCCAGATGGATTGTCTTCTATTCGGAATTTTATCGAGAAGGTTGTAAAGTGAGGAAACTAGGATGAAAGAGATTATTGAAAAACTAGCAAAATTTGAAAATTTATCAGGTGTGGAAATGACGGATGTCATCGAGCGTATCGTAACTGGGCGTGTAACGGAAGCGCAGATTGCTTCTCTCCTTTTGGCTCTTAAGATGAAGGGGGAAACACCTGAAGAGCGCACAGCCATTGCCCAAGTCATGAGAGGACATGCCCAACACATTCCAACTGAAATTCATGATGCCATGGACAACTGTGGTACAGGTGGAGACAAGTCTTTCAGTTTTAATATTTCCACAACTGCAGCCTTTGTCTTGGCTGGTGGCGGTGTTCATATGGCAAAACACGGTAACCGTTCGATTTCTTCTAAATCTGGTTCTGCAGATGTCCTCGAAGCCTTGGGTATCAACTTAGACCTCAAACCAGCTGAACTAGGTAAGGTCTTTGATAAAACTGGCATCGTCTTTCTCTTTGCCAAAAATATGCATCCAGCCATGAAATACATCATGCCAGCTCGTTTGGAATTGGGAATTCCAACGATTATGAACTTGACTGGTCCACTGATTCATCCAATGGCTTTGGAAACACAGCTTCTTGGAATTAGTCGTCCAGAACTTCTAGAAAGTACAGCTCAGGTTTTGAAAAACATGGGTCGCAAGCGTGCCATCGTTGTTGCTGGACCAGAAGGATTGGATGAAGCTGGTTTGAATGGAACAACCAAGATTGCTCTTCTTGAAAATGGCGAAATCACCTTGTCAAGCTTTACTCCAGAGAGTTTAGGGATGGAGCGCTACGCTATCGACGATATTCGTGGAGGCAATGCTCAGGAAAATGCAGAAATTTTGCTTAGCGTTCTGAAAAACGAACCAAGTCCATTCTTGGAAACGACAGTCTTGAATGCTGGTCTTGGTTTCTATGCTAATGGTAAGGTAGCTAGTATCAAGGAAGGAGTTGCCTTAGCTCGTCAAGTGATTGCTAGTGGCAAGGCCCTTGAAAAACTCAGACTGTTACAGGAGTACCAAAAATGAGTCAGGAATTTTTAGCACGAATTTTGGAGCAGAAGGCGCGTGAGGTTGAGCAGATGGAGCTGGAGGAAATCCAACCCCTGCGCCAGACCTATCGCTTGGCAGAATTTTTGAAGAATCACCAGGACCGTTTACAGGTAATCGCTGAAGTCAAGAAAGCTAGCCCTAGTCTGGGAGATATCAATCTAGATGTGGATATTGTGCAACAGGCCCAGACTTATGAAGCGAACGGAGCAGTGATGATTTCTGTTCTGACAGATGAAGTTTTCTTTAAAGGACATTTGGATTATCTACGGGAGATTTCCAGTCAGGTACAGATTCCGACGCTTAACAAGGACTTTATTATCGATGAAAAACAAATCATCCGAGCTCGCAATGCAGGTGCGACAGTCATCTTGCTCATCGTCGCGGCCTTGTCAGAAGAACGTGTCAAGGAACTCTATGACTACGCGACAGAGCTTGGTCTGGAAGTCTTGGTGGAGACTCACAATCTAGCTGAACTAGAAGTGGCCCACAGGCTTGGTGCTGAGATTATTGGGGTTAATAACCGCAACTTGACCACCTTTGAGGTCGACTTGCAGACCAGTGTAGATTTGGCTAAACATTTCAAAGATGATTGCTTGTACATTTCTGAATCTGCTATTTTCACAGGGCAGGATGCGGAACGAGTAGCACCATACTTTAACGGAATTTTGGTAGGGACAGCTCTTATGCAGGCAGAAGATGTAGCCCAGAGAATCAAGGAGTTGCAGATTGACAAAGGTTAAAATTTGCGGATTATCTACCAAAGAAGCGGTGGAAACAGCTGTTTCAGCAGGAGCAGACTACATCGGTTTTGTCTTCGCACCTAGTAAAAGACAGGTGACCTTGGATCAGGCTACTGAGCTGGCAAAGCCCATTCCTGCTAATGTTAAGAAGGTTGGCGTATTTGTTTCACCAAGTCGGGCAGAATTGCTAGAAGCGATTGAAAAAGTTGGCTTGGACTTGGTTCAAGTTCACAGTCAGGTGGCAGATGATTTGTTTGAGAATTTGCCTTGTGCCAGTATTCAGGCTGTGCAGGTAGATGGAGAGGGTCATGTACCCAATTCTCAGGCAGATTATCTCCTCTTTGATGCCCCTGTGGCTGGGAGTGGCCAGACCTTTGATTGGGGTCAACTGAATACGATTGGACTAACTCAGCCTTTCTTTATCGCAGGTGGGCTTAATGAAGACAATGTCGTAAAAGCAATTCAACATTTTACTCCCTATGCAGTCGATGTATCGAGCGGAGTGGAGACAGATGGACAAAAAGATCAGGAAAAGATTAGAAGATTTATAGAGAGGGTAAAGAATGGCATATCAAGAACCAAATAAAGATGGATTTTACGGAAAATTCGGTGGACGTTTTGTCCCAGAAACATTGATGACAGCAGTTTTGGAGTTGGAAAAGGCTTATCGTGAAAGTCAGGCAGACCCAAGTTTCCAAGAGGAATTAAACCAACTTTTGCGCCAGTATGTGGGGCGTGAAACTCCTCTTTACTACGCAAAAAACTTGACCCAGCATATCGGCGGAGCCAAGATTTATCTTAAACGTGAAGACCTTAACCATACAGGGGCCCACAAGATTAACAATGCCTTGGGACAAGTTCTTCTGGCTAAACGCATGGGTAAAAAGAAAATTATCGCTGAAACAGGTGCTGGTCAGCACGGTGTGGCAACTGCAACTGCTGCAGCCCTCTTTAACATGGAATGTACTATCTACATGGGTGAGGAAGATGTCAAACGCCAAGCCCTCAATGTCTTCCGTATGGAGCTTTTGGGAGCCAAGGTTGAGGCAGTGACAGACGGTTCGCGCGTGCTCAAGGATGCGGTCAATGCAGCCCTTCGTTCATGGGTAGCTAATATCGATGATACCCACTATATCCTTGGTTCTGCCTTAGGACCTCATCCCTTCCCAGAAATCGTTCGTGACTTCCAAAGTGTCATCGGTAGAGAAGCTAAACAACAGTACCGTGACTTGACAGGTCAAGATTTGCCAGATGCCCTAGTAGCCTGTGTTGGTGGTGGTTCTAATGCCATCGGGCTCTTCCATCCCTTTGTAGAAGATGAGTCTGTAGCTATGTATGGGGCTGAAGCGGCTGGACTTGGTGTGGATACGGAGCACCACGCAGCTACCTTGACCAAGGGTCGTCCTGGTGTTCTTCACGGTTCTCTCATGGATGTGCTCCAAGATGCCCATGGTCAAATTCTTGAAGCCTTCTCTATCTCAGCAGGTTTGGACTATCCTGGTATCGGTCCAGAGCATTCTCACTACCACGATATCAAACGTGCCAGCTATGTTCCTGTGACAGACGAAGAAGCCTTGGAAGGATTCCAACTCTTGTCTCGTGTGGAAGGGATTATCCCAGCCTTGGAATCTAGCCATGCTATCGCTTTTGCAGTGAAATTGGCAAAAGAACTTGGACCAGACAAGTCTATGATTGTCTGCCTATCAGGTCGTGGGGATAAGGATGTGGTTCAAGTCAAGGACCGCTTGGAAGCAGATGTAGCAAAGAAGGGAGAAGCTCATGCCTAAGACACTAACAGAAAAATTAAACGCTATTAAAGCAGCTGGAAAAGGAATTTTCGTTCCCTATATCATGGCTGGAGACCACGAGAAAGGTTTGGAGGGTCTAGCTGAAACAATCCACTTTTTAGAAGATTTGGGTGTCTCTGCTATTGAAGTGGGCATTCCCTTTTCAGATCCTGTCGCAGATGGACCTGTTATCGAAGAAGCTGGCTTGCGTAGTCTAGCCCACGGAACCTCTACCCAGGCTTTGGTTGAAACCTTAAAAACCATTGAAACAGAGATTCCACTGGTCATCATGACCTACTTTAACCCCCTCTTTCAGTACGGTGTGGCGAACTTTGTCAAAGATTTGGCAGATACAGCGGTTAAGGGCTTGATTATTCCAGACCTGCCTCATGAGCATGCCAACTTTGTAGAACCATTTTTGGCAGATACAGACATGGCCTTGATTCCCCTAGTTAGTTTGACGACAGGAATTGAGCGCCAGAAAGAGTTGATTGATGGGGCAGAAGGATTCGTCTATGCCGTTGCTATCAATGGGGTGACAGGGAAATCTGGCAATTACCGTGCAGATTTGGACAAGCACTTGGCACAATTGCATCAAGTAGCCGACATTCCAGTCTTGACAGGTTTTGGTGTATCTAGTCAAGCTGATGTAGAACGCTTCAATGCGGTGTCAGATGGTGTTATCGTTGGTTCGAAAATTGTAAAAGCTCTCCATGAAGGAGAGCCAATTCAGGACTTTATCAAACAAGCAGTAGCTTACCAAAAATAATCACATAAGCAGCGAGTAAGAGGAAAGGCACAAAAGGAAGTCTTTCCTTTTTCTTTTGCAGGAGAAAGGCTAGAATTCCGGTCGCCGAAGAAAACTGAATCAAGATGAGCAATTCTGTTGCGCTAAAGACGAGAGCGCAAGAAGCCAGAAAGAGGAAATCCCCTGCGCCCATGCGGATATCGATAAAATGAGCCAAAATTCCAAGGACAAGGAAGAAGACCATGACCAGATTCCAGCCAGAGCAGGCCATTAGGATTAGGTGAAAAGTCATCCAGACTAGTAAGGGGTATTCCTGATGGCGCAAGTCGTAGATGCCCAAGGTCAAACCAGCGGTGATTAGGACGACTTGCCCCAAGGAAAGTAATCCCAAAGACCAAAACAGAAAGAGGAGTCCTAAGCCTAGTTCAAAGAGGGCATACCAGACAGGATAAGGAGTCTTGCAGTAGCGACAGCGAAAGCGATTGAAGACCTGCGAGAGAATCGGAATCAAATCTAAGGGACGCAAGCGAGTCTGACAGGAATCGCAGTGACTGGCTGGACTGATAATGGATTGCTCAGGGAAACGGTCAATGACCAAACCAAGAAAGGAAGCGAGAATGCTCCCAACAAGAAAAAAATAAAAATCAATCATACTTATCTATTCGTAAAAAATGGGAGAAGTAGTATAATGGAGAAATATAGATGAGATGGTGAGGAAAAGATGACAATTCGTTTTGAAGAAAAGGTGAGCACAGAAAATGCTCAGCTCGTATGCCAATGGTCCAACTCCCTTGGCAAATCCTTTCAAGAACAATGGATGGGAACAATGATTCCTTTTCCCTTGACAATTCAAGTTTTGCAAGAGTTGGAAGGAATCTTTTCAATCTTTGATGGACACGAGTTTGTCGGGCTTATCCAGAAAATTAGGCTAGAAGACAGTAATCTTCATATCGGGAGATTTTTTATCAACCCCCAGAAACAGGGGCAAGGCTTAGGTAGTCAGGCTTTAAGGAAATTTGTTAGTTTGGCCTTTGAAAATGGAGACATAGATAGTGTCTCTCTAAATGTCTATGAGGCAAATCAAGTAGCCAAGCACCTCTATCAAAAAGAAGGATTTGAAATTGTTCAAACCATTGAAGCACCTGTACGAAAATACCTTATGAAAAAGTTTAGGTAGAAAGCAAAAAAGCCTTGGTTCCCAAAGCTTTTTTATGTTATAAACTCATTAAAAGAACCCCCAGTTAGATTTGGAATATTTTTTATTCTGTGTCACATAAAAATAAATAAAATGAATGGCTATAGCTAGAGCTAAAATGGTTGTTATACTCACTACTATTATAGGATTAGAAGCAAAGATTAAAGAGAGAATCAAGGCAGCCAGATAGAGTGTCGCTTGGACACAGTAGTAACTTTTCGAATAGCGAAGATAGTGTTTGTTATAGGGCCCATTTACTAGGACAGCAGCTTGAAAGAGGCCAAATCCGATATAAGAGAAGCTGGTTGCAAAGAGAAGATTAGCTTCAGGATTCAGAAGAAAACTCATCGAAACAGTCATCATCATAAGTCCAATGAAAATAGGATAGTGACTGTAAATTAGAAATAGTCCCTTTTGATTAGATTTTTCATCAATAGCATGGTCGAATTGACCAAAATAAAACAAGAACAGAGAAATCATAATAATGAAATAAAGAACCGAATAAATCGAGAAATTCTCGATTGTAAAGAAGTTAGCTAGCTCCGTAATCATCTCTCCAAACATAATAATGACAAGAAGGGAGATGCGCTCGATTAAATGGGGGAGATTTACCTGGTAATGCTTATCTTTATTAAGCAAGATACTTGGCATAATAAATGTTAGCAGAATACTAACAAATAAGATATAGACTCTAAGGTAAATAGGAAGAAGAGCTGTTAGATAGACTCCTAAACTTCCTAGACCTGTTATCCATAGAAAACCTTTGATACTTTCCCGATTAGCATCATCGGTTGATTTTCTAAAAAATTCAACCAAATATTGAAAAAATAAGGTAAGGGTTAATGTACCAATAGCCCAACAGAGATAATGAAAATATTGTTGCCAATCAGGTCCAATCATATTGGCTATAAAGAGTAAAATTCCCATTTTGATAAACATGATTACTATGTTAAATAAAGAGTTCTTTCCATAGCGATTGGTATAATCGGTTTGAATCATCCAGGAATCGATGAGAAACAAAGTAGCAATGAGAAAATCAAGGAAAGAATTCCAAGTCAAAATACCGTTATGAAGATGGTCAATTAAAGTAGTTACTTTTGAAATTGCAAAAACAAAAACTAAGTCATAAAAAAGTTCTGAAAATTCTACACGTTTATGTTTAATAAGAGTTGTCATCTTAAGACCTTTCTATTTTAGAAGTACAATTTATTATAACAGAAAATGGTAAAAAAAAAAAAAGGAGATGCTTAAATAACTTCATGTGACGCGAATGAACTGCGCCACAAAAGTTAGGTTTTTTCTGTCTAACTTTTGGGGTGCAGTTCAGAAGGGGTGTTTTTTCTATCGTTTTTTAGTGCTAAGACTACACAAAAAAGCCTTGATTCCAAGGCTTTTTCCTGTTGATTTAGATGCCCCCTACAGGGATTTGGAAAGGACTTTCATATTGAGAGCAATTAAAAATATTGAAATATAAGTGATTTTAGGTATTTTCAATGTCATGATTTAAAAATGGGACAAAAGTGGGGCAAAAACCATACAGATTCTAAACTGTATGGTTCTTTTTTTATCTAACCAAGAAAGGTTAAAACTTATTAAAACACATGCAATCAACTGTTGAAAACTTTTTAGTCCGTGTAATATAAAAACAAGTAAAAAGTTGAACTATAGGGAATATTGTGTCATAATAGGTAATAGATGAATAATTAATAGATTGGAAATAATGCTTTCTTACCTTAACAAGTTGAATTGGTTATACATTTTTTCGTCGCAATTGTGTCTATCTCTCGAGTTTAGCTAGTTTTTATAAGCTCTGGTTTCTAATCAATATAACAAATTTTAGAAGTGCATAAGACAAGATGGTGACATTATTACAGTCATTTCTAGTCACCATATGTTGCTGGCACAGGCTGTTTGTAGTGTTGGCTATTTACTAGTCAGTTTAATCGGAGTGTTTAATTTTTATTGTTGAAAGGTTTTTATATGGCGAAAATTCTATCTTTAGGTCTGACAGGTAAGAAATTACTTGCTCAGGGGTTCTTATTTGTTCTGCTAGGTCTCATCTTGATGGTCACGGGGACTTGGTTGCCAGTAACAGTTATTCGCCTGGTTCTGTTTTTAGCTTGGATAGCAACGGTCGTAGATTTGCTATTAAGAGTTTTCAAAAAAAGCCAGTCAACGGATACCTTGGGAGTTGCACTGGTTAAATTGTTAGTGCTGGGATATTTGCTAGGTTCTAATCTTGCGACTGATATACCGATTTATGTTCTGGCTCTTGTGATTGGAGTTTATCAGATTTTTCATGCTAGTATTAACCTTGTCACCTATGTTCTCTACCGCAAAAACAAAATTCGACCTCGTTTTCGTCTCTTACTAGATGGACTCGTACTAGTTTTTCTTGGTGGGACTAGTCTTTTGTCCTCTACAGGAAATTCTGTCTTTCAACTCTTTGTATTAGGGGCTTATTTTTTCCTTTATGGTGTGTCCAATATCCGTGATGGTTTCTTGTTTGAGGAGGAAATTGGGAAAAACCATCTCAAACGTCGTATTAGAATTAGCTTACCTATTGTCCTAGCCGCTCTCATCCCTGCAAGAACTTTAGCAAAAGTTAACAAATTTATGCTGGAAAATGCTGATGAGGAAGAAGATATCCATCTTGGAATAGTGAAGTCTGGTAAGACAGCGGAGCTTGAAATTTTTGTTCATACAGCTGAGACCTCTCTGTTTTCGGCAATTGGTCATGTGGATATCTGCTATCAAGGCCGTGTTATTTCTTATGGCAACTATGATCCGTCTTCTGAGACCTTATTTGGCATGGTAGGAGATGGTGTCTTATATTTCTGTGATCGTGACAAGTACATTGACCTATGTAAACGTGAGAGTCAAAAAACGCTTTTTGGTTATGGGATAGATTTGACGCCTGAAATGGAAAAAGCAGTTCAGAAAAAGTTGGCTGAATTGAAACAACTGACGATTCCATGGGAGCCAAGTGCAGATAAAATCATGACAGGTGATGGTAAGGAAGACTACACCTACGCTTATAAAATCAGACATGAGACAGATGGGGAACTTTATAAATTTATCAAATCTAAGTTTAAATCCTACTTTGTCTTATCTACAAACTGTGTGCTCTTGGCTGATACCATAGTCGGTCAGGCTGGCACCGATATCCTCTCACCCAAAGGATTTATCGCTCCAGGAACTTACCAAGCCTACCTTAATCGAGAGTTTGAAAAACCAAATAGTATAGTCGTATCTAAACATGTTTATTAAGGAGAATTTATGAACTTAGTAAAAAAATACACCCCGTTAATACTTTTTATAGGGCTGGTTGCTCTTGTAATTCTGAATGCATCGAGCTTTATATCAGGAGCAATCTCTCTCTTTGATGTAATATCAACCTTGATTTATGGTGCTGTTATTGCTTTTGTGCTTAATGTTCCTATGAAAAAAATTGAACAGTACTTAGTTAAATTGAAGGTAAAGGCAGAGTTGCGTCGTCCGATTGCCATGGTACTTGTTTTCCTAGCTCTTATCTTAATCGTGATCTGTCTTTTGGTTTTGGTGCTTCCAACCCTTGCTCAGACTATTAGTCAGCTGGGAGCAGTCCTTTCAACAGTCCTGACTCAACTTGGGAAATTGCTAGACAGCTCGGAATTTGTAACCAAAGACATGTTGTCAACTATCGTATCAGGCATACAGGGACAATCTAGTTCTATTAGCCAAGCTTTGATAGGTTTTTTATCAGGTCTGACTAGTAATATCGGCAATATTTTTTCAAGTTTGATGAATGCCTTTTTGATTATAGTCTTTACCTTTTTATTTTTATCCAGTAAGGAACATCTGGCAGCGATGACGAGTAGACTTCTAAAAGTTATATTTCCAGAGAAAGTGGTGACAAAGTTAACTTACATTGGACAAGTAGTACTAGAGACTTATGACCAATTTTTGATGAGTCAGCTGATTGAAGCAGTCATCATAGGAGTTATGATAGCGGTTGTCTACAGCCTGTTTGGACTACCTTATGGGGTAATGACAGGTATATTTGCAGGAGTGCTATCGTTCATTCCTTATGTAGGGCCTATGATTGCTTGTGTTGTGGGAGCGATTTTTATCTTCACAGTGAGTCCTACTCAAGCCTTACTTTCTCTTCTTCTATATCAAGTTATACAGCTGATTGAAGGAAACCTTATTTATCCTAGAGTTGTAGGTCAATCTATTGGTTTGCCAGCTATTTTCACGCTTGCGGCTGCTAGTATTGGAGGCAATCTCTTTGGCTTACTTGGGATGATATTCTTTACACCGATATTTGCTGTTATCTATCGATTGGTTAAGGAATTTGTCGTTGCAAAGGAAAATCAGCTAGATTAAGAAAAACTAAATTTAATAAGATATACTGAGAAGAGAGTGAGAGATTCTCTTCTCTTTTATTTTTAAATACTTTTCTACAAAAAGCTATTAGACGTTAAAAAAAGCCTTGGTTTCAAGGCTTATTTCTGTTGATTTAGATGTGCCCCCTGCAGGGCTCGAACCTGCGCCCCATAGCTTAAGAGTCTACTGCTCTACCAACTGAGCTAAGGAGGCAACAGAAAAAGCTGAGAATGTAACTTCCCAGCTATTTTAATATGCCCAAAATGGCAGCTAGATTATTTACGAAAGGCATCAAGGATATAGGTGAAACCAACAATTAAAAATGCAAAGGCAACGACATAAACGACAAAGACACTTGTAGCTACTGGATTGAACAAAATCACTAGACCTAGTAAAAATGCAAGCAACGCTATCCACATGATATGGTTGCCAATAATAGGGAAAATCAATCCCAGACGATTGCCTTTAAAGAAAACTATAATGGCTTCTACAATTAACCAAATTCCTAAAATAGTTGGAATGACAACTGGCAGCGTCACAAAGCCATAGGCAACGAGGTAAAGAGCTAAGAGAAGATTAACAATCCCTTGGAAAAGATGAGCTGGTGAGCGAAGCTCTTTTGGTACAGAGAAATAGCCTAAAATAGCTGCTATAGAAGAAACCAGTAAACCAAATGCAATCCACCAGCTGTAAGCAACAAGATTAGCTACTGGGTTTGTAAATAGGAAAAGTCCTAAAAGGACAAAAACAACTCCTGCAAGGAATAGCGATAAACGATTAGAAAATTTCATTTCAATACCCCCTATATAGTATAGTCTGATAATAAAACTATTATACTTATTTTTATAGAAAATGTCAATAAAATAAATAAACAATTTGGAAGTTTCAGTTTTTATCATTTTGAAAATAAAAAGAGAAGATAAAATTTGTCTTCTCTACATGAAAATATTGTATGGCATCAAAGCAAAAGTAACTGGCTTTACACTATTTGTTAAGATGTAATTTGATTCAAAAAGAAAAGATAGATTTAAAAGTGGGGCAAATGATGGAGCAAATCAGTTATAGACAAGCAAAAAAGCCTTGAAATTAAGGCTTTTTCCTGTTGTATGTAGATGCCCCCTACAGGGATCGAACCTGTGACCCACGGATTAAGAGTCCGCTGCTCTGCCAGCTGAGCTAAGGAGGCAAAGAAAAAAGCTGTATTGGTGCCGAAACTTCACGGTTTGTATTGAACCCGCGCAATTAAGCAGGTGGGCAACTCGCTCTAACTGAAGCTGTTTCCGTGTGAGACGGCCTACATGCTGTTAGAAGACTTTTGTTTCCCTAATAATACAAAAAATAGTCGGTCAACACTTAAGTGTGAAGTCGTACACCACAGCGTTTCTATGTTTATATAATACCACTTTTTCAAAAAAAATCAAGAGGAAAGTGCAATTTTTTGAAAAGGATTTCAGATTTTTCGCAAACGGTCGATAGCTTCCTTTCTTTGAGCCAAAGCCCGTTCATATTTACCAGTATCTTCTGCTTGGAAATAGTGATGACTACGAATTTTTTCTGGCAGATAGTCTTGCTTGACCCAATTTCCAGGATAGTTGTGTGGATAGAGATAGTCTTGGGCATTCCCCAGTTCCTTGCTTCCGCTGTAGTGCCCATCACGCAGGTGTCGCGGAATAGGCAAGTGCCCTGATGTTTTGAGGTCGGCAAGTGCCTTATCCATAGCTACATAGGCTGAGTTGGATTTTGGAGAAAGGGCCAAATCAATGACGACATTGGCAATGAGAATGCGGGCTTCTGGGAAACCAATCCTTTGTGCAGCACCCAGAGCAGTCACGGTGTGAATCTGGGCTTCAGGATTGGCCAAACCGATATCTTCATAAGCGATAACAGTCAAACGACGAGCGAGACTTGGCAAATCACCAGCCTCAATCAAGCGGGCAGCATAGTGAAGACTGGCATCAACATCTGAGCCACGGATAGACTTTTGCAGGGCTGAGAGGACATCGTAGTGTCCATCCCCGTCCTTGTCCATGGTAATATAACTCCGCTGCAGGCTATTTTCCATGATATCCAAAGTTATATGGCGGATTCCCTTGTCATTTTCGGGGGTAGAGAGAACAGCCAAGTCCAGTGAGTTGAAGGCAGAACGCAGGTCTCCATTTGTAGAGGTGGCAATGAAGTCCAGCGCATCCTCATCTAGTTCTACTGGAAAATCAAAACCACGTTCAGGGTTATTTAGAGCTATCTGCAGGGCCTCTTTGACGTCTTGGTTAGACAGAGGTTCCAACTCAAAAATTTGAACGCGACTGCGAATGGCAGGAGTGACAGAGAAGAAAGGATTTTCAGTTGTAGCGCCAATCATGATGACCAGTCCACTTTCCAAGAGAGGCAAGAGGAAGTCTTGCTTGGTTTTATCTAGTCTATGAATCTCGTCAAGGAGTAGTACAAGTCCACCTGAAAATTTAGCCTCTTCCGCAATTTCTTGTAGTCGTTTTTTACTATCAACAGTGGCATTAAAGGTACGAAAGGCATACTTAGTAGTTCCAGCGATGGCAGAGGCAATACTGGTCTTGCCGATTCCTGGAGGTCCGTAGAGAATCATGGAGGACAGGCGATTGGCTTCCACCATGCGACGGATGATTTTTCCAGGTCCGACCAGATGCTCCTGACCGATGACCTGGTCGATGGTTTTAGGGCGCATGCGAAGCGCGAGATTGTCTGGCATAGTAGTCCTTTCTAACGTGGATTTTAGTTTCATATTTTTTGAGCAGTATAACTCACCAAATGTATCTTACTATGTCCATTCTAGCCTATTAGTTGTGATATTTCAATGGTTTTGTAACATTCAGGGAGTGAAATAGAGTATTTTTGACCATTTAATTTGATGTGGAAAGGTATCAGCATAACAGAATTGATTTTCCTTAAAACTCAAAATATGAAAGTTGAGTCCAAAGAAGTAGAATTGCTGACTTGTGAAATAAGATTGCTAAATATTATTGTATGAATTATAATGAAGGAGAGGTGATAAGTAATGGAACTACCAAGTCAGGAAGTTTTGATTTTTACAAAACGAATTCGTTATTGGATTCTTAGTGATAAGGTTATGTCAGGGAAAAGACAATTTTTATTCCGTGAAGATACTCCAAAAGAGATTTTGGATTTGTACGAAAAAATTAAACCTAAACTTGATCTTGCTTATCAAGGAGTTTATTCTAATAATGGGTTGGAAAAAAACATGAAAAATAGAATAGTTGATGTTTTTAAAGTAGCAAATCGTCTCCTTGTAATAACTGTTGAAAATCCTGATTTCGAAGACTTGAGAGTTAATCAGTTTGTAAAAATTGGAGATAAAAGGTATAGGATACGCAGTGTTCCTATGATTCATTCAACTCCGCCTCAATCTGTCTTAGATCGAGATACTTTTACAATTGACTATACAGATGATGAATTACTAGATAAAGAAGCAGTATTCACTACTCATTAGAAAAATAGGTATGAATAAATTAGAAGCTCTTAGAACCACATCTAGGGGCTTTTATGTATAAGAGAATAATAAGTATCACTCCTTTACAATACGTGTAGCACGTGTTATAATGGTGTTGTCAGGAGGTAAAAGCGCTATGCCTATGACACAAAAAGAGATGGTCAAACTCCTTACGGCTCATGGTTGGATAAAGACTAGAGGCGGTAAAGGCTCCCATATTAAAATGGAGAAGCAAGGGGAAAGACCTATCACAATCCCTCATGGTGAGCTGAATAAGTACACTGAAAGAGGGATAAGAAAGCAAGCTGGGTTGTAAAATTCAGCCCCTGCTTTTTGATATGGAGGTAGTGAGATGTTAGTTACGTATCCAGCTTTATTTTATTATGACGATACAGACGGAGCAGAAGCGACTTATTTTGTCCATTTCCCGGATTTTGAATACTCAGCTACACAAGGAGAGGGGATTTCTGAGGCTCTGGCTATGGGTTCGGAGTGGTTAGGCATAACTGTTGCAGATTTGATAGAGAATGATGAAGATTTGCCCCAGCCATCAGATATCAATAGCTTGTCTTTAATTGATAATGATCCTTTTAAAGATGATGAAGATTTTGAGTCAACCTATGACCTTGATAAATCTTTTATTTCTATGGTATCTGTTGATGTATCAGAGTACTTAGGAAGTCAGGAACCAATTAAAAAGACCTTGACCATACCAAGATGGGCAGATAAGTTGGGACGAGAAATGGGACTTAACTTTTCTCAGACTTTGACAGACGCTATTGCAGATAAGAAAATTCAAGCATAAGATTAAGTGTGACATCGTGGGAATAGTCAATAAAAAAAGCACTCCTAATTGTGCTGGTTACTTGTCTATTGATTCTATAGATTTTCTAGCCCTTTCGAGGGCTTTTTATGTTGACTTTTAGGAGAAATGAAGAAATCAGACTGTTAAGAAAATCACTAATACCAAGGGTTTAAATGAGGCAATATGGTATAATTAGGACATAAAATAATTTTGTGGTAAGATGGTAGTATCTATTTTAGCATATTTCCGAGCAATCGGGGCGATTTAAGAGTCGCATAGAAAGAGGACAAAATGGCAACATATGGATTTTTAGATATTTTAGAGGAAGAGTTGGAGAAGAACTTTCCCTTTGACTTTGAGATTAGTTGGGACAAGCGTAACCACGCGGTAGAAGTGAGTTTTCTATTGGAAGCGCAAAACGCTACAGGTGTGGAGATGGTGGATGAGGATGGGGAGGTGTCATCAGACGACATTCTCTTTGAAGAAGCAGTGCTTTTTTACAATCCTGCCAAATCAACAGTCAATGCAGAAGACTATTTGACGGTCATTCCTTACCTACCTAAAAAAGGATTTTCCCGCGAATTTTTAGCTTATTTTGCGCTATTCCTTAAAGATACTGCTGAGGTTGGGCTAGATGCCCTTATGGACTTTTTGGAAGACCCAGAAGCAGAAGAATTTGTCATGGAATGGAACCAAGAAGTCTTTGAAGAAGGAAAAGTCGGCTTGGAAGAGGGAGAGTTTTATCCTTATCCGAGATACTAGGAGTTGGTTGGAGATTTTATGAAGAAAATTGGGATTTATTTGGTTTATGTGCTAGCTGTTGTCTTTATTATGCTGGCTTGTGCTTGTGGAACAATCGCATTTGCAGAGCTGGGATATTCCGCAGTTTTAGTCTTTACTTTTGGTTATGCCCTCGCTCTTCTAAGTATGTATTTAATCTTTATTCTTCATGAGCTGGGACATGCTTTTTGTGGCTACTTGACAGGCTATCGGCTGGTGGCTTTTGGGTTAGGACATTTTATTTTGACCAAAAAGTCAGGCAGGTTTCATCTTAGTAGAACAGCCATTCTGAAAAATGTTGGTGCTCAATACATTGGTTTAAAAGAGGATGAAAGCGATCAAAGAATCATCCTGATGCTTTCAGGAGGCTTGATGGTTCATCTCAGCTTGATGTTATTGGCGATATTGTTTGGATTTTTGACAAGAAGCTGGTATTTTGCAGGGACTTGGATTTTTCTTAATTTGTCTTTCTTCCTAAATAACATTTTGCCAGTCGGCATCACCGATGGAGCAAAAATTTGGGAATTGCTACAACACCCTGAAAATACGAAATACGCCTACCTGATGTTGAGGCATTCTGCCCAGACCTTGCTAGCTCCTCAAGAATATGATTTAAAAGACTTTATCATGCCTGTTGATGAGGAGGCGAGAGGGAGTTTTGCAGAAAGTGTTCAGACTCTTCAGGGGTTGGTATTCATATTGGACGATAATATAGAGCTTGCAAAGCAACAGTTTCAGTCTGTGCTAGAGAAAACAGATAATCCAATGTCTAAAACTAGTTCTCAATTATACCTTCTTCAAATTGCTCTGATAGAAGGAGATAATAAGAAAGCGGAAGAATATGCAAGTATTCGAGGGGTCAAATCCTTTTTATCTCTAAAAACAGCAGATATGCAGGTCATTCAAGCTTGGTATCAATTTAAGGTAAGGAAAGATGTGGTTCAAACTCACAAGGCTATGAAGATTGCTAGACAGAAAATGAATAGCAGTCGGATGTTACGGGATGAGAAAAGTTATTATCAAAACTGGTTAGCCGAGCTGGAAAAGGAATTAACCGAAGGAGTCTAATATGGAAATAGAGATTTCTGATTTCACAGGCTGTAAGATTGCTTTGTTTTGTGGGGATAAGCTTTTGACTATCTTACGCGATGATAAGGCAAACATTCCCTGGCCCAATATGTGGGAACTTCCAGGCGGTGGACGTGAAGGTGATGAAAGTCCTTTTGAGTGCGTGGAGCGTGAAGTTTTTGAGGAACTGGGAATTCATTTGACTGAGGATTGTCTGCTTTGGAGTAAGGTTTATCCAAGTATGCTTTTTGCGGATAAACAATCTGTATTTCTAGTCGGTCAGTTGACACAGAACCAGTTTGACAATATCACCTTTGGAGATGAAGGGCAGGGCTATCAGCTGATGAACATTGAGGAATTTCTCAATTCTAAACAGGCAGTGCCTCAGTTGCAGGGAAGATTGAGAGATTATTTAAAAGTAAGTGATTAGAAAGGATGGTTCAGTTAAATTTCTAAACTGAACCCGCCCTAAACACTGTGCCAAAAAAGATAAATTTCATTTAGATAGAAGCGTCTTCAGAGAATTTCCTATTTTGGCTTTGTGTTTTACGGGCTTGGTATCTTAATGATGGAAACATGGCAAGAGTTAAAAGTTACAGTGAAGCGTGAGGGGGAGGAGTTAGTTTCCAATCTCTTGATCGAGCTGGGAGCGCAAGGCGTTGCGATTGAAGATAGCATGGACTATGTGGGAAATGTTGACCGCTTTGGCGAGATTTTCCCAGAGGTTGAGCAGCAAGAAGAAATCGTTGTGACAGCTTACTACCCTGAAACGGTGGACGTGGCAGTGGTTGAGGCGGATTTGCAGGCTCGCCTAGCAGAATTGACAGATTTTATGGATTTGGGTGAGGTCAAGATGGGGACTACTGCCTTGGCTGAAGAAGACTGGGCAGACAACTGGAAGAAATATTATGAACCAGCTCGTATTACTCATGATTTGACCATCGTTCCCTCTTGGACAGACTATGAGGCGACTGCTGGAGAAAAGATTATCAAGCTAGATCCTGGTATGGCCTTTGGAACAGGAACCCACCCAACTACCAAGATGAGCCTTTTTGCCTTGGAACAGGTTCTTCGTGGTGGGGAAACGGTGCTAGATGTGGGGACTGGATCAGGCGTTCTCTCCATTGCTAGCTCGCTGCTTGGTGCCAAGGAAATCTTTGCCTACGACCTGGATGATGTAGCAGTTCGTGTTGCTCAGGAAAATATTGAGCTAAACCCTGGTATGGAAAACATCCATGTAGCAGCAGGAGATTTGCTTAAGGGAGTTGAGATTGAGGCAGATGTGATTGTAGCTAATATCTTGGCGGATATCCTCATTCATCTGACAGACGATGCCTATCGTTTGGTTAAGGACGAAGGCTACCTGATCATGAGTGGGATTATCAAGGACAAGTGGGACATGGTGCGCGAGTCGGCTGAGTCAGCTGGATTTTTCCTTGAAACCCACATGGTTCAAGGGGAATGGAATGCCTGTGTCTTTAAGAAAACCAAGGATATTTCAGGTGTGATTGGAGGCTAGCATGCAACAGTATTTTGTCAAAGGCAGTGCTGTCTCTCCTGTCACCATCGAGGACAAGGAAACCAGCAAGCATATGTTTCAGGTTATGCGCTTGAAAGAAGATGATGAGGTTACTTTGGTCTTTGATGATGGAATTAAGCGCTTGGCGCGTGTGCTGGATGTGGAAGCCCGTCAGTTTGAATTGGTTGAAGAACTAGCAGACAATGTGGAACTGCCAGTCCAGGTGACCATCGCATCTGGTTTTCCCAAGGGGGACAAGCTGGAGTTCATCGCTCAAAAAGTAACCGAACTGGGTGCCAGCCAAATCTGGGCCTTCCCTGCCGATTGGTCCGTTGCTAAGTGGGATGGCAAGAAATTGGGTAAAAAGGTTGAAAAACTAGAAAAAATTGCTCTTGGAGCGGCAGAACAAAGTAAGCGTAATGTTGTTCCAAGTATCCAGCTTTTTGAAAGGAAAGCAGACTTTCTAGCCCAACTTGACCAGTTTGACCGCGTCGTAGTGGCTTATGAAGAGTCGGCCAAAGAAGGAGAAAGCGCTGCGCTTTTACAAGCAGTTACTGGACTCGAGAAAGGAGACAAATTGCTCTTTATCTTTGGTCCAGAAGGTGGCTTGTCACCTGCAGAAATTGAGAGTTTTGAAGCTAAGGGAGCAGTCTTGGCAGGTCTTGGTCCTCGTATTTTGAGAGCAGAAACAGCACCACTTTACGCTTTATCAGCCCTTAGTGTTTTATTAGAATTAGAGAAATAAGAGGAAGAAAATGGAACAAAAACACCGTTCAGAATTTCCAGAGAAGGAACTTTGGGATTTAACAGCCCTATACCAAGATCGTGAAGATTTCTTGCGTGCAATCGAGAAGGCTCGAGAAGACATTAATCAATTTAGCCGTGATTACAAAGGTAATCTTCATACTTTTGAGGATTTTGAGAAGGCCTTTGCGGAATTGGAACAAATCTACATTCAGATGAGCCATATTGGCAACTATGGTTTTATGCCGCAGACGACAGATTATTGCAATGACGAATTTGCCAACATTGCTCAAGCTGGGATGGAATTTGAAACAGATGCCAGTGTAGCCTTGACCTTCTTTGACGATGCCTTGGTGGAAGCTGATGAGGAAGTCTTGGACCGTTTGGGTAAATTGCCTCACTTGACGGCAGCCATTCGTCAGGCCAAAATCAAAAAAGCCCACTATCTGGGGGCTGATGTGGAGAAGGCCTTGACCAATCTCGGTGAAGTTTTCTACAGTCCACAGGACATTTACACTAAGATGCGTGCTGGGGATTTTGAAATGGCTGACTTTGAAGCTCATGGCAAGACCTACAAAAACAGCTTTGTGACTTATGAGAATTTCTACCAAAATCATGAGGACGCTGAGGTTCGTGAGAAATCTTTCCGTTCCTTCTCAGAAGGACTTCGTAAGCACCAAAATACGGCAGCCGCAACTTATTTAGCCCAAGTCAAGTCTGAAAAACTATTGGCAGATATGAAGGGTTACGACTCAGTTTTTGATTATCTTCTAGCTGAGCAAGAAGTGGACCGTGCCATGTTTGACCGCCAGATTGACCTTATCATGAAGGACTTTGCGCCCGTTGCTCAGAGATACCTCAAACATGTTGCCAAGGTAAATGGTCTTGAAAAGATGACCTTTGCAGACTGGAAATTGGATTTGGATAGTGCCCTCAATCCTGAAGTGACTATTGACGACGCCTATGATTTGGTCATGAAGTCCGTAGAACCTTTGGGGCAAGAATATTGTCAGGAAGTTGCTCGCTATCAAGAAGAGCGCTGGGTGGACTTTGCTGCTAACAGTGGCAAGGATTCTGGTGGTTATGCGGCGGATCCATATCGCGTGCACCCTTATGTCCTCATGAGCTGGACAGGCCGTTTGAGCGATGTCTATACCTTGATTCATGAAATCGGGCATTCTGGTCAATTCATCTTTTCAGATAATCACCAGAGCTACTTCAACGCCCACATGTCGACCTACTATGTTGAAGCACCGTCAACTTTTAATGAATTGCTCCTCAGTGACTACTTGGAGCACCAGTCTGACGACCCTCGTCAAAAACGCTTCGCTCTGGCTCACCGTTTGACAGATACCTACTTCCATAATTTCATCACCCACCTCTTGGAAGCAGCCTTCCAGCGTAAGGTGTATACATTGATTGAAGAAGGTGAGACCTTTGGAGCAAGCAAACTTAACAGCATTATGAAGGAAGTTTTGACCGATTTCTGGGGAGATGCCATTGAAATTGACGATGATGCAGCTTTGACTTGGATGCGCCAAGCTCACTACTACATGGGCTTGTATAGTTACACTTACTCAGCAGGACTAGTCATCTCGACTGCGGGTTACCTTCATCTGAAACATTCAGAAACTGGAGCTGAAGATTGGCTCAATCTCCTCAAATCAGGTGGTAGCAAGACACCGCTTGAGTCAGCTATGATTATCGGAGCAGATATCTCTACAGATAAACCACTCCGTGATACCATCCAATTCTTGTCTGACACAGTTGACCAGATCATCGCCTACAGTGCCCAGTTGGGAGAGTAAATTAAAAGAGTCTGGGACAAAAGTTTAACCTTAAATATAAAAAGCGAACAAAACGAGTTATCTGAAACTCAGAATTCTGTCTTGTTCGCTTTTTTTCTAATCTATCGATTTTAAAAATTTAGAATAAAGAATTCCTAAAATCAAAATTTTTTGTCCTGGCCTCTTAAATTATCCCCAAAAGCTATCTTCTTCAGCTTGATCTGAAGAGAAGAGCCAAACTTCTTTGATTTTTCCGTCTTCAATGCGGAAGAGGTCAATCCCGTTCATATTGAGTTCAGTACCATCAGCCCGTGTTCCAAGAAAAGTAACATTGGCTGCGATTAAATCCTTATTGTCAGAAACCCAATTTGTTATCACCTTAAAGGTTCCATTAGTTTTCTCAGCAAATGTAGCCAGGTGAGTTCCTAGCTTGTCCTTACCAACAACTGTACCAGATATACTATGAGTACCAGGTTGATGCCAGATAATATCGTCTGCCATCGTTTCAAAGACACCAGGAAAGTCACCAGCAATTAAAGCTTGGTTATAAGCATTGAAAATTTCTAAGTTTGTTGACATATCTATTCTCCATTTCTTTTTATGATATAATTGTAACAGTTACAAACAAAAAAACAAGTAGACACTTTTTTGATAGCTAGTATCAAAAGTGGTACTATTATTGATACTAAAAGATAAATTTTTTTAAAAAAAATAGAAAGAAGATATTTTATGCCAAATAAAGTGAGTGAGTATGGTATTTGTCCATTTGCGACAACGCAGAGGGTTTTAACGGGGAAATGGGCACTGGTAATCATTTATCAGTTGAGTACGGGTACCAAACGATTTAAAGAATTGCAGAGATTATTGCCTGGGATTACTCAAACTATTTTGACCCGTCATCTCCGTCAATTAGAAAAGGATAAGATTGTTCAACGAAAGGTCTATGCCGAAGTTCCACCACGAGTTGAGTACAGCTTAACCGAAATGGGGCAGGAATTCAGAGTTGTCTTAGATGCTGTCGAGAAATGGGGTCTAGATTATATCAAGTTGTTAGAAATCTAGAGGTATTGATCATGTATCAAGAGTTACTTAGAAAAATAGCAGAAGAAAAACCAAGTTATCATGATGAAGAAATCCAGTGGTTGCTTGACCATTTGGGAGATCCTTCTCCAGAAATTCGCGATGACCTTGTTTTTACAAGCTTTGCTAGAGGGATTCAGGAAGAGCTATTTACACAGGAACAATTTCATTTCATTGCTGAGGTGGTTTCATCTGATGGAGGACTAGATAAAGAGATTGATAAGGTAGGTCTGTCAACACTTGAACGTTCTTTTAGGGCACTTGTTTATGCAAATCTCTTGTCTGCGGATTCCAACCAGCAATCGGTTTTTTATCAGGGATTAAAAGAAGAAATTCGTAATGCCTTTTTACATCAAGGTTTGTACTATCTTTCGAAAGAAAAGGACACGACAGGTTTTTCAAGTCAGTATGGTTGGGTTCATGCTTTTGCACATGGAGCCGATTTACTGACAGAGGTGGTTTGTCATCCAGACTTTCCTAAAAACAGAGTTCATGAAGTATTTGAGATACTTGGCCAACTATTTAAAAGAATTTCAATTCGCTTTACAGATGATGAGGATTGGCGTTTAGCAAGAGTGATCTATGAACCTATTTTACAAGGGAAGTTGGAGCAAGAGCAAGTGACTTCTTGGATAAAAACTGTTGACTTTCCGATAGAAGAAAGGGAAGATTTTTATAAGTTTTCCAACTTCAGATCCTGTCTGTTGGAAGTCTATGTCCAACTTGACCAGAGAAATAGTTTACAAGATGACTTGAAAGAAGCTATCCAGTCTTTTCAATACTAGGGATTAGCTAATATTACTTTTTGAAAGAGTTTCTATTGTATCCTCCTAACTAATAATGAAAACTAATAAAAGAGGTTGAATCATTTTCCAACCTCTTTTTGTGTATCTTAATGGAATTGCATACCACCATCAACGATAATGGTTTGTCCTGTAATGTAGTTTGAATCTGGTCCTGCAAGGAAGCTGACAGCAGCAGCCACATCTTCTGGTTCAGATAGACGTTTTAGGGTAATATCTTTTGCAAATGTCTGCATACCCCACTCGTCATCTTTTCCTGCATTTTTACCAACTTCATGAGCGATGTCGTACATCATTGGTGTTTTCACAATACCTGGTGCGTAGGCGTTAACAGTGATGCCTGAGTCTGCTAAATCACGTGCTAATGTTTGCGTAATTCCACGAACAGCAAATTTGGTTCCACCATAAACAGTTAGATTTGGGTTACCGACTACACCGGCTTGAGAGGTTGCGTTGATAATTTTACCTCCGTGGCCAAGTGCTTTAAATTGCGCTTGTGCAGCTTGTGACCCCCAAATGACACCACCAACGTTGATACCGAAAGTGCGTGTAAATTGTTCCTCAGTAATTGTATCAAGAGGAGTAGTTGGAGCAACACCAGCGTTATTTACGACAACATTCAAATCACCAAAATGGTCAACAACCTGTTGAAATGCTTGTGCAACTTCTGCCTGTTTCGAAACATCAGCTACGACAGCAAAGGCATTTTCAGCTGATAATTCGGCAACAGCCTTTTCGGCTGTTTCGGGATTGTAGTCTAAGACTCCTACCTTAAAGCCATCTTGAACCAATCGTTTCGCAATTGCAAAACCGATTCCTTGACCTGCACCTGTGACAATAGCAACTTTAGACATATGATTCCTCCTTGGTATTCACGATACCATTCAAACGTTCATAAAAGAACAGCAAAGGTTTACAAATGAGCTTTTATAATGGGTTTTGTAACCCCTATCAAAACTACGCTATTAGTATACACCTTTGAAAAAAATGTTTCAAATAAACACTACCGTTTTTACAGAATTTTAACCTGAAATTTCCAATCAATTTTCTTGAAACCCTTTCCTACTTTTGATAGACTAGTATCTAGTTTTTGAAAAAAGGAGAAAGAAAATGAAAAAATTTGTTGCTGAATTAATCGGTACTTTCATGCTTGTGTTCATTGGGACAGGAGCTGTTGTTTTTGGAAATGGTCTTGATGGCTTAGGTCACCTTGGAATCGCCTTTGCCTTTGGTTTAGCAATCGTAGTTGCAGCCTACTCAATCGGAACTGTTTCAGGTGCTCACTTGAACCCAGCTGTTTCGATCGCTATGTTTGTAAACAAACGTTTGTCATCTTCAGAGCTTGTCAACTACATCCTTGGTCAGGTTGTTGGAGCTTTCCTTGCGTCAGCTGCGGTATTCTTCCTCTTGGCTAACTCAGGTATGTCAACTGCTAGTCTTGGTGAAAATGCCTTGGCAAACGGTGTCACTGTCTTTGGTGGATTCTTGTTTGAAGTCATTGCAACCTTCTTGTTTGTTTTGGTTATCATGACTGTTACTTCAGAAAGCAAGGGAAATGGCGCGATTGCTGGTTTGGTAATCGGTTTGTCATTGATGGCGATGATTCTTGTCGGATTGAACATTACTGGACTTTCAGTAAACCCAGCTCGTAGCTTGGCACCAGCTGTCTTGGTAGGTGGCGCAGCTCTTCAACAAGTTTGGATTTTCATCCTTGCACCAATCGTTGGTGGAGTTCTTGCAGCACTTGTCGCAAAAAACTTCCTTGGAACAGAAGAATAATTGAAACTCAAAAAGCCTTGCTCCTCATCTCGAGGAACAGGGCTTTTTCGTATGAGTTTAACGGTTGTCAATTTTCTCTGGATAGAGGTCGTGTTGGAAGAGGCGTTGTTCTGCCAAGCCTTCATACTTAGTTCCAGGCTTACCGTAGTTGTAGTAGGGGTCGATTGAGATTCCACCGCGCGGAGTGAATTTCCCCCAGACCTCTAAATAGCGAGGGTTTAGCAAGTTGACCAAGTCTTTACCAATGGTGTTGATACAGTTTTCGTGAAAATCCCCATGATTTCGGTAACTAAAGAGGTAGAGTTTGAGGGATTTTGACTCGACACAGAGCTTGTCAGGAATGTAGGAAATATAAATGGTCGCAAAGTCTGGTTGAGCAGTGATTGGGCACAGGGAGGTAAATTCAGGGCAGTTGAATTTGATGAAATAGTCATTTTCCACATGACGATTGTCAAAGGATTCGAGGACCTCTGGTTGATAGTCGAAAATGTACTTGGTTTCTTTGTTGCCTAGTAGGCTTAGGTTTTTCATTTCTTCTTGTTGTGACATGATTTTTTCTTTCTAATCTTAAACACCACGTTGGTTATCGTAGAGGAGGGTATGGAGTTGAGGAAGGACGCGGACATTGCCCCAGCTATCGTCAGTAGCGATGCGTTCCCAGAGTTCTTTGAGACGGTCCAGTTGGTCTTGGACAATATTGCCTGTGGCCTTGGGTTCAGGATTCCCAGCCGACAAGAAAAGAACATCTGGTTGGTAGCGTTCTTGAATCCCTTTGGCAAAGGCCAAATCTGCGTCATCAAAGACAGGGATTTTAAAGGTGACCTTGTCTGGGTCCAGTTGGGAAACGATAAAGTCCAAGGTCTCAAAGTTGACTTCCATCTTGGATGAAGGAGGTTTGGGACTCAGAGTGACCTGGTCGATGTCTTTCAACCAATTTTGCCAGCGAGAGCCTTGAGTCTCGACAGCAAGGGTGACACCGCGTTCCTTGAGCTTGGTGACCAATTCAGCCATGTTGGCTGCTAGGATAGCAGGATTTCCCCCAGATAGGGTTACATAGTCGTAGCTCCCCAATTTATCCAAGGCAGCAATGACTTCGTCAGCAGTCATACGAGTTGGTTTTTCAGAGCCATCCCATGTAAAGGCAGAATCGCACCAGTCGCAGTGGTAGTCGCAACCAGCAGTGCGGACAAACATGGTTTTCTGCCCGATAGCACGACCTTCACCTTGAAAAGTTGGGCCGAAAATTTCCAGAACTGGTAGTTTGAGGACACGTTCCCTAGTCATCTAACCACTCCCGTCTAAACTCTGCAAAGGAAGTCGGAGTTTCATAGAGGCGAACGTATTCCAAACGAAGACCACGCTCATCAGGTAACTCTTGACTCATGGTTTGGAAAATCCAGTAAACCATATTTTCAGCAGTCGTGTTCATATAAGGCAGAGTTTCATTGAGATAGCGATGATCCAAGTGGGGCTCTAAGTAGTTCTTGTAAATAGCTTTGATGTCTCCGAAATCGTAGGTCATGCCACGCTCATCTAAAAATCCACTAACAGCAATCTGCAGATGATAGGTGTGGCCATGAAGGGATTTGCATTTCCCCTCATAGTGAAAGAGGTGGTGGGCAGCATCGAAAGTGAACTCTTTTGATACCAAGGTTCTGTGAGGATTGTAGACAAGAGACTCCCCAGTTTCTTGTTTGATTTCTTTGGGTGCAAAAAACATTAGACCTCTCCTTTCTGTGAGAGATAGACATCTAAACCATGCTGACGTAGGTGGCAGGCTGGGCAATCCCCACAGCCGCTTCCGATAATTCCATTGTAGCAGGTTAAGGTCTTTTCACGAACGTAGTCAAAGGTACCGAGTTGATCGGCTAACTCCCAAGTTTCAGCCTTGTCCAGCCACATGAGAGGCGTTTGGATAACAAAGTCGTAATCCATGGCAAGGTTGAGGGTGACATTGAGGGATTTGACAAAGACATCTCGACAATCAGGGTAGCCTGAGAAGTCTGTCTCGCAAACACCTGTCACGATGTCTTTAATGCCACGTTGTTTGGCAAGAACTGCCGCAAAGGATAGAAAGAGGTGGTTGCGACCATCAACGAAGGTATTGGGAACCTCTCCCTCTTTTTGCTTAATCTCCATATCAGAAGTCAGGGCATTTTCAGTGATTTGTCCCAGCAGAGACATATCTAGGATGTGATGACGAATGCCTTGTTCCTTAGCGATTTCTTGGGCAACTTGAATTTCGAGATGATGACGTTGACCGTAGGCAAAGGTGACAGCTTCGACTGTTTCATAGTGTTCTTTGGCCCAGAAGAGGCAGGTTGTGGAATCTTGACCGCCACTAAAGACGACCAAGGCTGATTGACGTTTCATAGTACTCCTTCCAAAATGGGAAATGTTCAGAGCACGCAAAAAGCTCCCATGAGGGAGCTAAAAAATACCAAGTAGAGGTTTTTTTTAGCGATGGCATGTCCCAAACATCGTAATATTCTACTTACAGTCTAGCATATTTTTTGAAAAATGGCAAAGGGCAAGAAAAAAGAGACCAAAGAAAGTACTTGGTCTCTAATGTGATTAGCTCAATTCAGCAACGATGGCCTTGATTTGTTCTGCTGTGTGAACACCAGCAACTTGTTTGACCACTTGGCCATCTTTTTTGAAGAGAAGAGTTGGGATAGACATGATACCAAAAGCACGAGCTGTGTTTGGATTTTCATCAACGTCCATTTTAACGATTTTCAAAACATCTTCTGAAAGTTCTTCAGACAATTTATCCAAGATTGGACCTTGCATACGACATGGACCACACCAAGTTGCCCAGAAGTCTACCAAGACCAAACCGTCTTTTGTTTCTTGTTCGAATGTTGCATCTGTAATTGCTTTTGCCATTGTATTTCTCCTTTTTAGTTATATTGGCTTAAATCTTGTTTCTTGAGATAGAAGAAGATATCTCCGTAAGTTCCATGGTAGTCCAAATCATGACCGTTGTAAGTCAATTTTTGAACAGGGTAGTAGTCTGCGACGCCGATAAGGCAAGCTTGTTGTGAACGATCAAAGTCTTCATAAGAATCAAAGGTTACAGTTCTTTCATTCTTGCTGGCATCTAGATAGGTAATTTTAATCATGTTTAAAACTCCTTTGTTTAATGATGATTTTATTTTACTCCTTGTAAAAGAGAATGTCAAGAAAAATGATTGCGCACGCAACTTTTTTTAAAAAAATCATCTTAAATTAAGAAATCCAAACCAGTTTCCAAGCTTTCTTCGACAGCCTTTTGTAGTGTGGCTAGTGTTTTTTGCCCATCACTTGTCAGGCAGATAAAGCTAGAGCGTCTATCTTGATCACAACACATGCGACTAAGCAGACCGCAATTTTTAGCTTCCAAGCGAGCCACCATCCGAGAAACAGCGCTCGGGCTTAGATGAAGCTTATCTGGCAGGTCAATCTGTCGTAGAGATTTTTCTTGGGCCAAGTCCAGATAGTAGAGCAGGTAAAATTCTTTCAAGGTCAGACTTTGTTCACTCTGATTAGCAACAGTCTCTTCCAAGAGACTTTCAATTTCTTTCTGACGACGATTGAAGTCAAACCATTTTTCCAAATAGGTCATAGTATCTCCTTTCTTTTTAGAGTTATAAATAGAAGAAAGTCCATTCACGGCCAGTCTTTGTATCACAAGATGATTGCGCATGCAATAATTATACTACTTTTCAAGAAAGCTGGCAAGAAAGACACTGAATCTTTTATCCTAAATTACGCTGTTTTCACAAGTCTGTAATTGCCTGTATCCCCTTTCTTCTCAAACTTTCATCAACTCTTGTGCATTTCCTTGAAATTTTCTGAAAAAAGAGTAAACTGGTATGCAAGAAGTCTATTTCGTGGAGTTTAGGATGAAATTATATGTTCAATTAATGATTCTCTTTGTGATTTCTCTAATCGGAGAGGGGATTTCCAGTTTCTTTCATTTGCCCATCCCAGGCAGTATTATCGGTTTGATTATTCTTTTTCTAGCCTTACAGTTCAAGTGGCTGAGAACCAGACATGTCAACATGGTCGGAAATTTCTTGCTGGCTAATATGACCATTCTCTTTTTGCCGCCAGCAGTGGGAATCATGGAAAAGTTTGATGTGATTGCTCCCTATCTTTTGCCCATCGTTTTGATTGTCTTTTTTGCGGCTGTTATCAATATTATCCTTATTGCCTTAGTAGTTCAGTTTATCAAGAGACGGTTTGAGGGAGATTATGAGAAAGGAGATGCCAAATGAGTGAATTTGTTTCCAATCCCCTGTTTGGGCTTGCCCTGTCTATCCTAGCTTATCTAGTAGGAATGCTGATTTACAGACGTTTTCCCCATCCTTTGACAACGCCCTTGCTTTTGTCAGCTATTTTCATTATCATCTTTCTAAAGGTGACGGGTATTTCTTACCAAGATTACTACCAAGGTGGGGTTTATCTGAACAACTTGATTGTCCCATCGACTGTTGCTCTAGGGATTCCGCTTTATAAGAGTTTTCATCTGATGAAGCACCATGCTCGGAGTATTCTCTTTGGTAGTCTGTTAGCGGTAGTGGTCAATACCTCTTTCACGGCCCTTGTGGCTAAGATTTTTGGCATGGACTTTTTCCTAGCCATTTCACTCTTTCCTAAGTCAGTGACAACCGCCATGGCAGTGGGAATCACAGAAAAATTGCAAGGTCTGACGACCGTTACCTTGGTGGTTGTAGTGGCGACTGGGATTTTAACCAGTGTCATCGGCCCAACCCTTTTGAAGTGGTTGAAAATAGATGATCCAGTAGCTGTTGGTCTTTCCCTTGGAGGAACAGGCCACGCAGTTGGAACAGGAACTGCCTTCCGATACGGCTCTGTAGCAGGAGCCATGGGTGGTTTGGCTATCGGTGTCACCGGTATTCTCTATGTTTTTGTTAGCCCTATTGTAGCCAGTTTGATATTGAGTTAAAAAAATTAACGGCAAAATTTCGAAATTTTAAAAATTTTTCAAAAAAATACTTGACAATCTACATGAGAAGATATACAATGAAGCCAGAGAAAACGGATACAAAATAATTTTTACTTAACAGTATATGAGATTTTTCTTTTCTATAAAAGAATTATACGTATAATTCTTTTATAGAAAAGGAGGGAGAGCGATGCTTAATTTGACTGATGTTATCAAAGTTGTTAAAAAAGGTCACCTAGCCTCAGTACAGCAGCATCCATATAAATGCCCAGGGCGTTATCGTTAGATTGCCTTGAGTTGCTTATGTAAAAGCGATAATTTATCACTTTACTATTATAATGATGAGGCTGAGGGGGATCCCCTCAGCCTTTTTAAAGCGGGAGATAAGTTATGGAAACAATTTATTCTTTTTCTACAGATGATGTAGTTTATTTAAAAAATTTATATACAGGATCTATTTGTGAAATTGATGAGGAACTATTCAAGAAGTTATCTTTAAAAGAATTCCCTTACTTGATAAGTGAGATTGATAAACAAGTGCCCTTTATTCACTCTAAACGAATAGTAGAGGGAGATGAATTATCACTATATATAGTTACAACTATGTCGTGTAACTTGACTTGCTCTTATTGTTTTGAGAATGATAAGGATAGGAAACCGTCCTTAAGTAGTGAGTATGACGGTAAAAAGATTGTGAATTTTATATTAGATGAACTCAATTTTAAGAAGTATAAATCTCTGGATATCTGTTTTACTGGTGGTGAACCATTATATAACTTTCAGTTTATACGAATTGACTATTTAGAGTGGTTTCACAAGATTGTATTTTTAGATGAATTAGGATTATTGACAAAGGAGGATGTTGAAGGGACTATCCAACATATATCTGTTCATAAAATATATGTTGATAAAAATTTAACTATGGAGGCATGCAGATGAAAAGATTGTTATCCTATAACAATAAAGTGCTATTTCTAAAAAGCTTTATTTTGAATACCCTTGTTACTATACTAACTGTAGCTATTCCTTATATTAGTAAGTTATTTATTGACCATATTCTATCTCAGAAAGTTCATGCTATGATTGTTTACGGGGTGCTTTATGTAGGAATTTCTCTGTTTATTCAAGTTTTATATTATTTTTGTGATGTGCTTCAAGGAGAATCAGAATCGTATGTTTGGCAGAATATTTGCCAAAAAACTGCTGAAAATATCCAGCTCTATGATATGGTAGAGACAGAATTGTCTGAAGCTACCATTACACAAGAATTAGGGCAGACCTATGAGCTGTTAAAACGATTTTTTAACGAATATCCTGTTGCTCTTCTCCTGTACTTGATACGAGCACTTGTGATTATAGGGATTTTATGGAGTATTTCTCCTACTATTGCTGTGATGATAGGTATTTTGATACCTGTATTTATCTTTATTTCGCAGAAATATAGTGGACGACTATCTAAGCTTGGTTCCGATACAGTGAATTGTATGAAGGATATACGCGATTATCTAGTGGATAGCTATAAACTCATGCCTAGTATGCGATTTTCAGCTCATTCTAGCTTGATTGATTTCTCTCCCTTGGTGAAAAAATATATTTCATGTAAAAATAAGGAAGTGAGAATGACTTCTTTATTTGAAAATTTTCTTTCCTATGCTTTTTTGAATTTTATGATTATGATGACGACGATTATATCAGGTTATCAGACTTATAAAGGTTGGATTACGATTGGTGACCTAATGGCTATCCAACTATATATTTCACAATTTTGGACGCCTATTGAATACTTCCTTGATGTTTATAAGGAGTACTCGGGAAGTAAGAAAATTATCGAAAATTTTATCAATTTTTTGGAACCTGTTCAGATTTCGTATGAGTCTATTCCAATTTTAGAGATAGTATTAGAAAAGTATGTTAGCTTGGGGAGAGATGGTGAAGAACTGCATGAGCCACTAACAACTCGTTTAGAAAAAGGCCATATTTATCGTATTGTTGGAGAAAATGGTGTTGGTAAGACGCGACTGATTTTAGCGATAGTAGGTTACAGCATGAATTATCATGGTGAGATTTACTTACCTAATTATAGAAAGAATTCGAATTTTTCATACTGCCCTGCAGAACCTATTGCGAGTCGATTTTATAAAAATGAATTGAGTCAAGGTGCATCCATGGGACAACTAAAATTGTTGCAGTTGCAAGAAGCAGTAGCGGTGGAGAAAGATGTTTATATTTTTGATGAGCCAAGTAATTTTTTAGATTCACAAAACAAGAAAAAAGTCGTGCAAATCCTGTCCGACTTGTTAGCAAAACAAAAGTTAGTGATTTTGATTAGTCATGATGATGATTTAGTCGATTTTCCAACAGAAGTTATCACTCTTCAATCATGTGACAGTGAGTAAGGAAAAGTATAACTTTATTGAGTTTAAGAAATAGATTAGTAAGAATAGACTGGGTAAAAAGTCTTTAAAATCAGAAAAATGCATAATATCAGGTGTGCAAAAACTTGATATTATGCGTTTTATTTTGGTAATATTAATTCATTTTCTCCTGAAATTGAGTTTTTGCCTAGCCTTCTTTTTAAATCGTATGTTATAGACTATTACTTTTCTCTGCTTAAGTGAATGACTTGGTCATAGTGTTTTAAGTCTTCTTCCGTGTAGTGGTGAATGACTTCAATGACTGTTTGAGGTAGGGAGAAGAGCAAGTCGCTAATTTTTCTGCTATTTTCCAAGTCAAGATTGGCCTTAATCTCATCGGCTAAGATGAGTTGGCTATCATGGTAGAGGGCGCGAGCGATTTCTAGGCGTTGTTTCTCGCCACCAGATAGACTGTCATTGCTAAGGATTCGATTTTTCAAATGTTCTAATCCTGTTTTTTTGAGGATATGATTTAAAGTCTCTGGATTTTTATCCAGTCCTAGAAGGATATTGTCTTCCAGAGATAGCGTGTCAAAGTAATGGCTATCTTGGAGGATATAGGAACTAAAGCTTGTGATTTCTTGACGTGACAGGTTCTGACCAGCAAAGCTAATCTGTCCACTTGTCGGTGTCTCTTCTCCATGAATGATATTGAGCAGGGTTGTCTTACCAGAGCCACTTTCCCCTATAATGGCAATTTTTTCTCCTTGCTTGATGTGCATGGAAATCGGAGACAGTAGGCTATTCCCATCTTTTTCTAGGGAGATGCTGTTAAGCTGGATAGGGAAAATATTTTCTATGCTTCTTGGCGAGATGAAGTCAGACTGGCCCAAAAGTTTTTGGTATTTGTTGAGAAGAGTTCGATTCGCTTTTCGGGTGTTGGTAAAGTATGCCAACTCTTGGAATTGATAGCCGATGTTATGGGAAACTAGATAGATGGCCACAAAACTCGCTGCATCTAAATAATTATAGTAGGCCATAAAGCCACCGATGACGATTGGTGTGACAGAACAAAAGGCATCGATGCTATTGATCAAGAGACTGTTTAAAGTTCGTTGCTTTTCATAGTTAATTTCGGTATCTAAACTGGTTTGTAATTGCTTTTGATAGCGAGTAAAAAAGAAATCTTGTCCCTGATAATGGCGAATTTGTTGGCTACCACCAATAAAATTTGTCAAGCTTGCTAAGTAGCTCTGGTTAACAGTGGAACGCTTTTCAGAAAGTGAATCCAAACGCTTTGATCCAATAGCACTGCAGAGTACAGGAAAGGAGTAGAAGAGGATGAAAATCAAGCCCAAGTAAAAATTGGTCCACAGGGCATAGAGAATGGACACAGTGGTGAAGCCAAGAGAAGAAATGATGATGACCGTTGGCTCAATATAGTTTTCTTCTAGTTGCTTGACGTCGTTTTCTAGGTCAGACAAAATATCCTTTTCATCAATCTCATAACTGTTTAAAAATCGCTTGAAAATAGCACTCTTGATTCCATATTTGAAATCAGCAATTAAACGGGCATAGTAATAGCGTTTCCCAGCCAAACCTAGTAAGAGGATGAGATTACCAAGGATTCCTAAAATCAAAACTTTCCAAAGAAGGCCTAGTTCTTGATTGGTAAAACTGGCAACAATATTCTGAACAAGGGCTGGTGTGATAATTGCTTCCAACCAAGTAATGGCAATAGAAAAGAAGTAAAGTACGAGGTGCTTTTTAGTAACAAATCTTTTCAGCATAAAGAGTTGACCTCCCTATCGATATACATGTAATCAGTTTTAAAGTCATTATACTCCTTTTTATTAAATACTTCATATAAAAATGTAAATTTTTGGGGGATATACAATTAAATGAAAATATCGTAATGACACAGATTGAAACAAAAAGCGAACAAAACAAAATTCGTTGTTTCGATTCGCTTTTTGTATTATTATTATTATCTAGATTTTTCTTGCATCTCTGATAACATTTAGTCTGAGCAGGTACACTAATAGCTGATGGAATAAAATGTGTACATTAGATTATTTCCAAGCGCCACTGGCATCTACATAGTAACCATCAGGTGTGTAGGTATTGTGAAGCATCTTACCTGATGAAGCAAGGTAATACCAAGAGCCGCTATCTTTCACCCAGCCTGTTTCCATAGAACCTGAGTTGTTTAGATAATACCAAGATCCACTATCTTTGATCCAACCTGTCGCCATAGAACCTGAGTCTTTTAGGTAATACCAAGAGTGATTATCATATAGCCAATCACTAGCAATCATAGCTCCTGATGATTTAAAGGCATACCAGTTGCCACCTTGATAGAGCCAAGTTTGATTGAACATGACTCCTTTATCATTCATAAAGTACCAAGTTCCCTTGTCCTTAACCCAAGCATTTTTAACTAATTGCCCTTGTTTTTGATAGTACCAGCTTTCACTGTAATTCTTTTTTAGCCAACTTTCTGCTTTTAGAATCGGATAAAGTATTTTGAAGGCTCCTCCCCCTCTGTAGGAATGACTGATAACTCCTGGTTTTTGAAGTTTCAATTCTACATAGTCGTCTTCCCAAGCAAATACTTTTTGACCATTGAGAGTCTCTGGTAAGGTAGCAGTGTAGGTCTTAGTTTGATAGTCCCATTTTGCATCAAGGTAGGTGTGTTGATCATTTGATTCGTCAATACGGAAGTAACCACTCTTTCCGCCATCATGATACACATCATCTACTACTTTAGTGGACCAGGTCTTTACTTCATTTCCGCTCTTGGCTTCTACCTTGATATCTCCTCTATAGCCATAAGGTACATAGAAATTCAGGTAACGCCCCTCTACCCCCATCATAGACTTGTCCTTTTCTTGACCTAGGAAATTGACAGTTTGATCCTGACCATTGAGACTAACCGTCCACTCGATTTTCTCAGTTTTTGGCAAATCCAATACTTTGATATCTACTTCATTGCCATTATTAAATCGGAGAATTTTGCCATCTTGATACCAAACATCACCCTTAATAACCCACTCTTCTTCAAGCTCGAAGGCCTTTCCTGAATGAGGGAAAACCAGTAAGGCTAGACCAGCTAAAGACAAACCAAATAATGTGATTTTTTTTGATACTTTCATTTTCTTAACTCCTTATTTTTGAAATAAAACAAATTGACTGTTTTCTGGATAAACTTCAATATGTTGTTTATGATTTTGTTTTAAGACTTGTTCACGTGAGTAAGAATACAATTCGTTTAACGTGATTCTATTGTTATAATTTTGATCAGCAATTAAAGAACCTTGATATTGCTGTACAGGGTTCCATCCTGAACCTAAAGACCAATATTTAGTTGCCAAACTTAAAGCTACGCCGCTAGAGTATTCTGACGAACTTGATGAACAGAGTACTAAAAATTTAGAGTCAATCATCTCACCTGCTTTTTCGCCACCATTCATATTAGAAAAACCTGATACAAATTCATCTAAATCAAAATATTTCGTAGAGGCTTCTTCATTGGCTTCACCTGTATTATCTTTAGAAATAATTGTCCCAGCGTGACAACAATCCAGCATAACCACAAACTTACTTTTGTATTGTTTCAGTATAGATGCCAATTCCCAGCCTGAAAAGGATGTTTTATCGCTACCAATGGCTATCGTCCCATCTTCTCTTCCATGACAAGTAAGGTAACTAGATTTTTTGTAGCTCTGATAACATTTAGTCTGAGCAGGTACACTAATAACCGATGGAAAAAAATATGTACTTTAGATTATTTCCAAGCGCCACTGGCATCTACATAGTAACCATCTGGTGTGTAGGTATTGTGAAGCATCTTACCTGATGAAGCAAGGTAATACCAAGAGCCGCTATCTTTCACCCAGCCTGTTTCCATAGAACCTGAGTTGTTTAGATAATACCAAGATCCACTATCTTTGATCCAACCTGTCGCCATAGAACCTGAGTCTTTTAGGTAATACCAAGAGTGATTATCATATAGCCAATCACTAGCAATCATAGCTCCTGATGATTTAAAGGCATACCAGTTGCCACCTTGATAGAGCCAAGTTTGATTGAACATGACACCTTTATCATTCATAAAGTACCAGCTTCCATTGTCCTTAACCCAAGAATTTTGAACTAATTGACCTTGTTTTTGATAGTACCAGGTTTCATCGTCACTATTTTTTCGATTTAGCCAGCTTTCTGCTTTTACAATCGGATAAAGTGTTCTGAAGGCTCCTCCCCCCTTGTAGGAATGACTGATAACTCCTGGTTTTACAAGTTTCATACCACCAGACTCCTCTGCCCAAGCAAAAACTTTTTGACCATTGACAGTCTCTGGTAAGGTGGCAGTATAAGTCTTGGTTTGATAGTCCCATTTGGTATCAAGGTAGGTGTATTGATCATTAGATTCTTTAATATGGTAGTAGCCTCTCTTTCCACCGTCATGATATACATCATCAACCACTTTAGTGGACCAGGTCTTCACCTCATTTCCGCTCTTGGCCTCTACCTTGATATCTCCTCTATAGCCATATGGAACATAGAAATTCAGGTAACGTCCTTCTTCACCGATATTGGATCTATCCACTTCTTGAGCTAGGAAATTGACAGTCTGGTCTTGACCATCTAAAGTAACTTTCCACTCGATTTTCTCAGTTGTTGGCAAATCCAAGGCTTTGATATCTATGTCATGGCCATTGTTAAATCGAAGAATTTTACCATCTTGATATTGAACACCACCCTTAATACGCCATACCTCTTGTAGCTCAAAAGCTTTGGCAGATTGAGGAAGAATAAACATAGCCAACCCTGCCAATGACAAACTAAATAGTGTGATTTTTTGTGATATTTTCATTTTATGAACTCCTTATTTTTTGAATAAAACAAATTGACTGTTTTTTGGATAAACTGATACATGTTGCTCTTCGTGAATTTGTGATGCAGCTTCAAGGACTAGAGGATAAGAGTATTGATACAGTTCCTCTAAAGTAATTTTTCCGTTAGTATTGGTGTCTGCCATAGGCGAAATCATTCTATTTTGAAGTGGATCCCAACCTGTACCCATTGCCCAGTATCTAGTGGCAAGACTACCTACTCCGACCGCACTATACGATTCTTCACCCATACAAGAGGCACATAGTACGAGGAATTTAGAATCAAGCATTTCGCCATTCTTGCTTGCTATATCTCCTGTTGAAAATCCTGCCAAAAATGCTTGATCATCAAATCTTTTTTCAGACTTGGAGGCAACCTTTTTGTTTGGCTTATCTACATCTATAATCGTTCCTGAATAGCAACAATCCAGCATAACAACAAACTTACCTTTGTATTGTTTCAGTATGGATGCTAATTCCCAACCTGAAAATGATGTTTTATCACTACCAATGGCTATCGTCCCATCTTCTCCACCATGACAAGTAAGGTAAAGATAGTTCACATCGCTTTCGCTAGAAGATTTGAAAAGTTCTTCCATTTTTGCAATAATCTCAGCTTTTGTTTTATCTGGGAACCGAACAACTTTACTAAAGTTTTGGTTACTAAAAACCTTTTCCATAGCATTAACATCTGCGATAGGTACAGCGGTTGTTGATGTTTCACCAAGAACTAAGGCACGGCGATTAATCGTTTGTCTTGCTCCACTACTAGCAAAGAAATAAGTATCATCTCCAATATTGTGCCAACCTGTCTGCATAGCACCGCTATCAGCTAAATAATATTGTTTCCCTTCGATAGTCTGTAGGCCAGTTTGCATGACACCGCTAGTATTTAAATAATACCAACTACCAGAAATCAAACACCAGCCTGTTTTCATAGCACCACTATCATCTAGATAATACCAATTTCCATACTCATTGAACCAACCTGTTTTCATCCAACCTTCACTATCAAAATAGTACCAGGTTTCATTAATCTTTTCCCACCCGTTTTTAGTGTAAGAACCGTCAGAATGTTTATACCACCAACGGCCATTCGATTGAATCCAACTGCCATTAGAGTGGCTATAAGCCTTGGGAGAAATAGATTCTTGAGCAGAAACTGGACTATTTACTGATAGTGATGTCACTAGGCTCAGTAAAGCAACTGATGACAATAAAATTTTTTTCATAATCATATTGTCCTTTCTGTTTTATTTTTGTATAATCATAATCATACCACAAATAAAAAAACAGGTTTTATTTTTTGCAGAAATGGAAGAGGAATACTATGGAAAATTTTGGAGCAGTTTTAAAGGATATCCGTATTTCAAAAAATTTTCGTCTTAAAGATTTGGCATGTGATAAGATTAGTGAGTCAACTATTTCTCGTTTCGAAAATGGGATTACAAAATTATCTATTGATCATTTTTACATGTTATTAAATCGCCTGGGGATATCATTTTCGGAATTTGAAGAATTAGTTCATTGCTATTATTCTAAAAAAGAATGCTTTTTTGAAGAATTAGAACATGCTGTAAACTCTTCAGATATCATTTTGTTACAAGAACTAATAAAGAAAATAGAGCTAAAACAAAAGCAGGAAAAAAGTCTATGCAATTGTCACATAAAATCGATTGCTGAACAACAGATTAATCGCCTTGCAAACCTTCCTTACAATACATCTAAATGTAATGAGCTAATCAAGTATTTGCTTTCTGTAGATAATTGGATGGAGTATGAACTGAAAATTTTCTATAATTCGGTGTTTTTTATGAATGCTAAGACCATAAGCTTACTATATAGAGTGGTAATCAAGAAAACACGACATTTTTTAAAAACAGATATGGGAACACATAGAGTAATTCCTTTATATTTATTTAATTTAGAATTATTATTAAAAAATAATTTGTTAGATAGCGCTCAATTTTTTATAGATGATTTAGAAAATTTACTGACTAGACAAGGATATTATTTTGAAAAGACTTATTTGCTTTTTTTAAAAGGTATTTATCTCATAAAAACGAATCAAGTAGAGTTAGGTAAAAAAGAATGTTCCAAAGCTATGAAAATATGTAAGGAATATAATGATAGTGTCACAATAGAGAAATTAAACAAGACCTTTAAATCAGATTTAAAAGGATTTGTTTTTTAAATAAAGTTAGACAGAAAATGAGATAAAAGAAAAAGGATAGCCTCTCTGGGATGAGATGTTATCCTTTTTGATTATGAAACTATTGTAAATTAACCTTGTTTCTCAAAATATAGTAGGTTCCGAGGTAAAAGATAGCTATGAATATGAGTTCTTCAACAATGGCTATACCTGCTCCCATATAGAAATGGTCATTGAGTCCTACAAGTGAATTGACATAGAAATTAGAACTAAGATTGAAGGAAAGTTCAATAAATCCAATGACGATTTGGATACCAATGTAGGCTGCAACAGCGAGTGCTGTACGGTATTCATTGAAAAGCTGTCCAATGGAAATAGCCAGGTAGATGCAGAGGATTCCTGAAATGGTATTTAGTAGGAAGGATATACCTGTAAGAAAGATCTGAGGGAGATGTGTGTCTACAAATGTAATCACATAAGAAAGAGGAATCCATTCTGGAACCGTTATGGCCACAATAATAACAGCGCTTAGAGCTAGGACAGCAGTGCTAATCAACGACCAGATAAAGGCACCGATTAGTTTGGCTGTGATGATATGGTGTTCGGATACTGGAAGGGTCAAAGTCAGATAGCCTTGGCGGTCATAGACACTTCCTTTGAAGCGTTTGATAATCAAGAAAAGAGTTGAAATCCCCAGTGTAATTATCAAGCCGCCAAAGACGAGAGCTAGAAAGATAAATAGGAAAGGTTTGCTATCTTTGAAAGATATATAATTATAGTAGTGGCCTTGCATTCCTATGAGGATAGAAAGGACTAGCACGGCTGCGTAGAGGGCTAAATACCACTTGTTAACATTTTTAAATTCGTAGCGAACTAAATTCCAAAACATAATAATCTCCTTTGCTTAGGCCTTAAATTCCTGACGGAAGAGCTGGTCAATGGATTCACCTGACTCATAGCGAATATCATCTACATTGCCTTGACGGACGACTTTTCCGTCTTTGAGGAAGACAATTTCATCCAAGATTGGCTCGATATCAGAAATCAAGTGGGTAGAAATCAAAACGGTAGAAGTTGGGGAGTAGTTGTTGATAATGGTATTGAGGATATAATCACGGGCTGCTGGGTCCACTCCACCAATAGGTTCGTCCAGAACATAGAGACGAGCATCACGGCTCATAACCAAAATCAGTTGTACCTTTTCTTTGTTTCCTTTTGATAATTTCTTGAGACGACTATTTTCATCAATGCCGAGGTCTGCAAGTAGATGATGGGCGCGTTCCAGATTGAAATCTTTATAGAAGGTCTTGAAGTAGGTTAGGGCCTCTTTGACCTTCATTTGCTCATTGAGATAGGTCGTATCAGGCAAATAAGCTACGATGGCCTTGGTTGCTGGACTTGGGTCCATGTCGTTGATGAGGACACGTCCTTGATCTGGTTGTAAGAGGCCATTGATTAGTTTAATCAGGGTTGTTTTCCCTGAGCCGTTTGGGCCGAGGAGACCGACAATTTTTCCAGCTGGGATGTCAAGAGAAACATTTTCAAGGGCTGGGGTTGCTCCATATGATTTGGATACATTTTCAAATGCTAGTAATGACATAGGCTTAAACTCCTTTAATATAATCGCCGACTACGCCTGGTAGTTCTTCTTTTTCATAGCCAAAATGGGTCATGGAGGAAACGAAGTGTTCCAATTCTTCTTCTGATAATTGTTTGCGTGACTGGGCGATTAGCTCCTTATCCTCAGTCACAAATCGTCCAGTTGTGCGCTTGCTGTAGACAAATCCTTCTCGTTCAAGGTCTGACAAGGCTCTTTGGATGGTGTTTGGATTGACACCCGCCTCGCTAGCCAGCTCTCGCACGGTTGGAAGTTGTTGATTGGGTTCCAGTGTATGGGAAACAATCTGAAGCTTGATTTTCTCCATAATCTGTAAATAGATGGGTTTTTTGTTGTCAAATGTCCAGGACATCTTGGTCTCCTTTCTTTTACTCTTTTGTCTTAATTAAATAATACAACAAAACAAAAAACTTGTCAAGCAAAAAGAAGAATTGTTTTGGGAATCGCTTAAAAAATGGTATAATGAAAAGAAAACGATAAGGAGGGAAAGGATGCGTTGTCCAAAATGTGGGGCTACCAAGTCAAGTGTTATCGATAGTCGCCAAGCAGAAGAAGGGAACACCATTCGTAGAAGACGTGAGTGCGATGAATGCCAGCACCGTTTTACAACCTACGAACGGGTAGAAGAAAGAACCTTGGTGGTTGTTAAAAAAGATGGCACACGGGAACAATTCTCCAGAGATAAAATTTTTAATGGGATTATCCGCTCAGCTCAGAAACGTCCTGTGTCAAGTGATGAAATCAACATGGTAGTCAATCGTATCGAACAGAAACTCCGTGGTCGAAATGAAAATGAAATTCAAAGTGAGGACATTGGTTCACTCGTCATGGAGGAGTTGGCTGAGTTGGATGAGATTACCTATGTACGTTTTGCCAGTGTTTATCGTAGTTTTAAGGATGTTAGTGAGCTAGAGAGCCTGCTCCAACAAATCACCCAGTCCTCTAAAAAGAAAAAGGAAAGATAAATGAAGCCAATTGACCGTTTTTCTTATCTAAAGAATAATCGGGTGTCGCAAGATACCTCATCTCTGGTACAGTGCTACCTCCCGATTATCGGTCAGGAGGCACTGAGCCTTTATCTTTATACGATTAGTTTTTGGGATAATGGTAGAAAGGAATATCTCTTTTCAAGTATTCTCAATCATCTCAACTTTGGGATGGATAGACTGATAAAATCCTTGAAAATCCTATCTGCTTTTAATCTCTTAACCCTCTATCAAAAGGGGGATGTTTATCAGCTAGCCATTCATGTTCCTCTATCTAGTCAAGATTTCTTGGAGCATCCTGTTTATCGTAGACTTTTGGAGAAGAAGATTGGCGATGCAGCTGTGGAGGATTTGAAAGATGAAAGTGCTGAGGGAGAAGAAATACCTGTCTCACTCAATCAAGTCTTTTCAGACTTGGCAGAACTGGGAAGTCAAGAAGACCTTGGTCTCAAGAAGAAAGTGGCCAACGATTTTGACTTGGACCATTTTCGTCAGCTTATGGCTCGAGATGGACTTCGCTTTGCGGATGAGCAGTCCGACGTCTTAAACCTCTTTGCCATTGCCGAGGAGAAGAAATGGACTTGGTTTGAGACTTATCAATTGGCTAAGTCAACAGCTGTTTCCCAGGTTATTTCAACCAAACGTATGCGGGAAAAAATTGCTCAAAAACCTGTTTCCTCTGACTTTAGTCCTAAGGAAGCAACCATTATCAAAGAGGCCAAAAGTAAAACTGCCTTGCAGTTCTTGGCAGAAATCAAGCAGACACGCAAGGGGATCATTACCCAAACAGAAAGAGAACTCTTGCAACAGATGGCTGGCTTGGGCTTGCTGGACGAAGTCATCAATATCATTCTCTTGTTGACTTTTAATAAGGTAGATTCGGCAAATATCAATGAGAAATATGCCATGAAGGTAGCCAATGACTATGCCTATCAAAAGATTCATTCGGCAGAAGAGGCAGTCTTACGAATCCGTGAGCGAGGACAGAAGAATCAGGCTCAAAAAAGCAGTAACCCCAGTCCTGCCAAGTCCAATGTACCCAAGTGGAGCAATCCAGATTATAAGAATGAAACTAGCGAGGAGACTCGTCTGGAACTAGAACGTAAGAAACAAGAACTATTAGCTCGATTAGAAAAAGGAGGAGATTAGATGGAAAGTGTCGGAGACGTACTCAAACGTCAACCTAGCCGTTTTCATTATCAAGATTTGGTCCAGAAAATCATGAAGGACCCTGATGTTGCGGCCTTTATCCAGCAAGAATCCTTGACTCCAGAGGAATTGAATCGCAGTATCTCCAAGTTTAATCAGTACATCACCGAGCGTGACAAGTTTCTCCGTGGGGATACGGATTATATTGCCAAAGGCTACAAGCCGATTTTGGTTATGAATCATGGTTATGCGGATGTCTCATATGAAGAAACTCCTGAACTAATCGCAGCGGAAAAAGAAGCGGCTATTAAGAACCGTCTTAAGTTAATCAATCTGCCAGCTAGTCTCAGGAAAGCTAGTTTAGCTCAAGTAGACTTGGATGATTTGGGGCGTTTGCCAGTTTTTGAAAAGCTATTAGCCTTCGTGGAGCAATATCCAGCTATTCGAAAAGGTCTTTACTTATATGGAGACTTTGGTGTGGGTAAAAGTTTCATGGTGGCTGCCCTAGCCCATGATTTATCAGAAAAACGCGGTGTCTCATCAACTCTCCTCCACTATCCTAGCTTTGTCATTGATGTCAAAAATGCTATCGGTGATGGTAATGTCAAGACCTTGGTGGATGAGATTAAGCTTTCTGAAGTCCTGATTTTAGATGATATTGGTGCCGAGCAATCAACAGCTTGGGTGCGGGATGAAATCCTACAAGTCATTCTCCAATATCGGATGCAGGAAAATTTACCGACCTTTTTCACCTCCAACTTCAACTTTGAAGAATTGGAGCAGCATTTCGCTAAAGGGAAGCATGGAAATGACGAAACCTGGGAAGCCAGACGGGTCATGGAACGCATCCGTTATTTGGCTGAGGAGACTCGTTTAGAAGGAGTAAACCGTCGATGACAGAAACGATTAAACTGATGAAAGCTCATACTTCAGTGCGTAGATTTAAGGAGCAAGCCCTTCCTCAGGAAGACTTGACTGAAATCCTGACAGCAGCCCAGATGGCCTCGTCTTGGAAGAATTTCCAATCCTACTCTGTGATTGTGGTACGAAGTCAAGAGAAGAAAGATGCCTTGTATGAATTGGTACCTCAAGAAGCCATTCGTCAGTCAGCTGTTTTCCTCCTCTTTGTCGGAGACTTGAACCGAGCAGAAAAGGGAGCCCAGCTTCATATCGATACATTCCAACCCCAAGGTGTAGAAGGTCTTTTGATTAGTTCGGTCGATGCAGCTCTTGCTGGACAAAATGCCCTGCTGGCAGCTGAAAGTTTGGGCTATGGAGGTGTCATTATTGGCTTGGTGCGTTACAAGTCAGAAGAAGTGTCAGAGCTCTTTAACCTGCCTGACTACACCTATCCTGTCTTTGGGATGGCACTAGGTGTGCCAAATGAGGAACATGAAGTCAAACCTCGCTTGCCATTGAATCAAGTGGTATTTGAGGAAGAATACCAAGAACAGTCAACTGAGGCAATCGAAGCTTATGACCGTGTACAGGCGGACTATGCTGGAGCGCGTGCAACCACAAGCTGGAGTCAGCGCCTAGCAGAACAGTTTGATCAAGCTGAACCAAGCTCAACTAGAAAAAATCTTGAACAGAAGAAGTTATTGTAGAAAGTGAGAAATTATGGCCCTACCAACTATTGCCATTGTAGGACGTCCCAATGTTGGGAAATCAACCCTATTTAATCGGATCGCTGGTGAGCGAATCTCCATTGTAGAAGATGTCGAAGGAGTGACACGTGACCGTATCTATGCGACGGGTGAGTGGCTTAATCGTTCGTTTAGCATGATTGATACAGGAGGAATCGATGATGTCGATGCTCCTTTCATGGAACAAATCAAGCATCAGGCAGAAATTGCCATGGAAGAAGCAGATGTTATCGTCTTCGTCGTGTCTGGTAAGGAAGGAATTACCGATGCGGACGAATACGTAGCCCGTAAGCTTTATAAGACCCACAAACCAGTTATCCTCGCGGTTAACAAGGTGGACAACCCTGAGATGCGAAATGATATCTATGATTTTTATGCCCTCGGTTTGGGTGAACCATTGCCTATCTCATCTGTCCATGGTATCGGTACAGGGGATGTGCTAGATGCCATCGTAGAAAATCTTCCAAATGAATATGAAGAAGAAAACCCAGATGTCATTAAGTTTAGCTTGATTGGTCGTCCCAACGTTGGAAAATCAAGCTTGATCAATGCTATCTTGGGAGAAGACCGTGTCATTGCTAGTCCAGTTGCTGGAACAACGCGTGACGCCATTGATACCCACTTTACAGATACAGATGGTCAAGAGTTTACCATGATTGATACGGCAGGTATGCGTAAGTCTGGTAAGGTTTATGAAAATACCGAGAAATACTCTGTCATGCGCGCCATGCGTGCTATTGACCGCTCAGATGTGGTCTTAATGGTCATCAATGCGGAAGAAGGAATCCGTGAATACGACAAGCGTATCGCAGGATTTGCCCATGAAGCTGGTAAAGGGATGATTATCGTGGTCAACAAGTGGGACACACTTGAAAAAGACAACCACACTATGAAAAACTGGGAAGAAGATATCCGTGAGCAGTTCCAATACCTGCCTTACGCACCGATTATCTTTGTATCCGCTTTGACCAAGCAACGTCTCCACAAACTTCCTGAGATGATTAAGCAAATCAGTGAAAGTCAAAACACACGTATCCCATCAGCTGTCTTGAACGATGTGATTATGGATGCTATTGCCATCAACCCAACACCGACAGACAAAGGGAAACGCCTAAAGATTTTCTACGCGACCCAAGTGGCAACCAAACCACCAACCTTTGTTATCTTTGTCAACGAAGAAGAACTCATGCACTTTTCTTACCTGCGTTTCTTGGAAAATCAAATCCGCAAGGCCTTTGTCTTTGAGGGGACTCCAATCCATCTCATCGCAAGAAAACGCAAATAAAAAAGTAGAATCTGGAATGACATTTCCAGATTTTTTTGATAGAATAAAGGTGAAGAAAACGCTATCAAAAAAAGGGGGGTGGTGATGAAACATTTGTTTAAATTTATAATCTTATTTCCCTGGTTTTACTTTTTCAGCTGGATTGAAAAGGCCAACAGAAATAGTAAATTTTTCCCAATTTTTTACTATTTTTACTGGTTTTACATCCCCCTCTATGCTCTTTTTAGCCTTGCTTGGACAGTTGTTTCAGTTCTGTTTTTCAATATCGTCTTGAGAAATTTGACAGATATCAAGTTATGGGGCATTTGGCTATTATTACTACTTATTGCTTTTGCTAGTGACTGGTTAGACTATATCTTTTTCAAAAAAATGTTTCGCTTGAGACGAGAACTAGGGAAGTCTAAAGGCGGAAGGCATTGATTTATACTCAATGAAAATCAAAGATCAAACTAGGAAACTAGCCGCAGGTTGCTCAAAGCACTGCTTTGAGGTTGTGGATAGAACTGACGGAGTCAGTAACATATATACAGCAAGGCGACGTTGACGTGGTTTGAAGAGATTTTCGAAGAGTATTATATCGGTTTTTATTTATAGGAGGTTGCTTATGGCACATCTAAAATCATTTATTACACGCTATTCTAAGGTCTATATTGGTTTAGTTCTGTTGATCTGGATTGCTTTCTTCTTTCTTCCTTGGGGCAGTCCGATTCTGGGGGGAAAGATTGACCTCTTCATCATACAGAAAGTCTTGCTAGTTTTTGGTATTCTGTCCATTTTGATGGCCGTGCTGTCCAAGAAAGTCAGTCTCTTTGTTTTTGGACTCATCTGCTGTCTTTCTCTTTGGATTAATCTATTTATCCTATTTGCTCTTTTGCCGATTTTTGGCAATTAAAACATCATAAAAGTCAGAGAGGTTAGCTTGGAAACTAGCCTCTTTTTCATTTTCAAAATGGGGATTCTTCCTTGAAAATAATCAGTAATTGTGCTAAAATTAAAAGAACATTCTAAAATATTCGGAATTTAAAGTAAGGAAAAACATGGCTAATATTTTAAAAACAATTATCGAAAATGATAAAGGAGAAATCCGTCGTCTGGAAAAGATGGCTGACAAGGTTTTCAAATACGAAGACCAAATGGCTGCTTTGACAGATGACCAATTAAAAGCAAAAACAGTTGAATTTAAAGAACGTTATCAAAATGGAGAATCACTGGATTCATTGCTTTATGAAGCATTTGCGGTTGTCCGTGAAGGTGCTAAACGTGTCCTAGGACTCTTCCCATATAAGGTTCAGGTCATGGGGGGAATCGTTCTTCACCATGGTGACGTGCCAGAGATGCGTACAGGGGAAGGGAAAACCTTGACTGCGACTATGCCGGTATACCTCAATGCCCTTTCAGGCAAAGGGGTTCACGTAGTTACGGTCAATGAATATCTATCCGAACGTGACGCGACTGAGATGGGTGAATTGTACTCATGGCTTGGTTTGTCAGTAGGAATTAACTTGGCTGCCAAATCTCCAATGGAGAAAAAAGAAGCCTATGAGTGTGATATTACCTACTCAACCAACTCAGAAATCGGATTTGACTACCTTCGTGATAACATGGTCGTTCGCGCTGAAAACATGGTACAACGTCCGCTTAACTATGCCTTGGTCGATGAGGTTGACTCTATCTTGATTGACGAGGCCCGTACACCTTTGATCGTATCAGGTGCTAATGCAGTTGAAACCAGTCAGCTCTACCACATGGCAGATCACTATGTAAAATCTTTGGACAAAGACGACTATATTATCGATGTGCAGTCTAAAACTATTGGTTTGTCTGATTCAGGGATTGACAAGGCTGAAAGCTACTTCAAGCTTGAAAACCTCTATGATATCGAAAACGTAGCTCTGACTCACTTTATCGATAACGCCCTTCGTGCCAACTACATCATGCTTCTCGATATTGACTATGTGGTGAGTGAAGAGCAAGAAATCTTGATCGTTGACCAATTTACAGGTCGTACTATGGAAGGTCGTCGTTATTCTGATGGATTGCACCAAGCCATTGAAGCTAAAGAAGGTGTGCCAATTCAGGATGAAACCAAGACATCTGCCTCAATCACCTACCAAAACCTTTTCCGTATGTACAAGAAATTGTCTGGAATGACGGGTACAGGTAAGACTGAGGAAGAAGAATTCCGTGAAATTTACAACATTCGTGTTATTCCAATCCCAACCAACCGTCCTGTTCAACGTATTGACCACTCAGACCTTCTTTATGCAAGTATCGAGGCTAAGTTTAAGGCGGTTGTCGAAGACGTTAAGGCTCGTTACCAAAAGGGTCAGCCTGTCTTGGTTGGTACAGTAGCGGTGGAAACTAGTGACTATATTTCTAAGAAATTGGTCGCTGCTGGCGTTCCTCACGAAGTTTTGAATGCCAAAAACCACTATAAAGAAGCCCAAATTATCATGAATGCTGGTCAACGTGGTGCCGTTACTATCGCAACCAACATGGCTGGTCGTGGTACCGACATCAAGCTTGGTGAAGGTGTTCGCGAATTGGGAGGACTTTGTGTTATTGGTACAGAGCGCCATGAAAGCCGTCGTATCGATAACCAGCTTCGTGGACGTTCAGGTCGTCAAGGAGACCCAGGTGAGTCACAATTCTACCTATCTCTTGAAGATGATTTGATGAAACGTTTTGGTTCTGAACGCTTGAAAGGAATCTTTGAACGCTTGAACATGTCTGAAGAGGCCATTGAGTCTCGTATGTTGACGCGTCAGGTTGAAGCAGCGCAAAAACGTGTCGAAGGAAATAACTACGATACCCGTAAACAAGTCCTTCAATACGATGACGTCATGCGTGAACAACGTGAGATTATCTATGCTCAACGTTACGATGTTATCACTGCAGACCGTGACTTGGCACCTGAAATTCAGGCTATGATCAAACGTACAATTGGTCGTGTTGTTGATGGTCATGCGCGTGCGAAACAAGATGAAAAACTAGAAGCAATTTTGAACTTTGCTAAGTACAACTTGCTTCCAGAAGATTCGATTTCAATCGAAGACTTGTCAGGCTTGTCTGATAAGGCTATTAAGGAAGAACTCTTCCAACGTGCCTTGCAAGTTTACGATAGTCAGGTTTCAAAACTACGCGATGAAGAAGCAGTTAAAGAATTCCAAAAAGTTTTGATTCTACGAGTGGTAGATAACAAGTGGACAGATCATATCGATGCCCTCGATCAATTGCGTAATGCGGTTGGACTTCGTGGCTATGCTCAGAACAACCCAGTTGTTGAGTATCAGGCAGAAGGTTTCCGTATGTTTAATGATATGATTGGTTCGATTGAGTTTGATGTGACACGTTTGATGATGAAAGCACAAATTCATGAACAAGAAAGACCACAAGCAGAACACCATATCAGTACAACAGCGACTCGCAATATCGCTGCCCACCAAGCAAATATGCCTGAAGATTTGGATTTGAGCCAGATTGGACGGAATGACCTTTGCCCATGTGGTTCTGGTAAGAAGTTTAAAAACTGTCACGGTAAAAGACAATAAAATGAGATAGTTTAGAGGCGGATACCTTGTGAAAAGTAAATTTTTACTTGGTATCCGTTTGATTTATAAGGAGATGAGTTATGGTATTTACAGCAAAAAGTCCTAAAATTAATATTGAAGAAGTTCGTGCCTTATCAAAATTAGAAGGCCAAGCTTTGGAGAGAAAATCACAGCGCGATCAAGAGCTAGAAGCCATTATACGTGGAGAAGATCAACGAATTCTCTTGGTAATCGGGCCATGCTCATCTGACAATGAAGAAGCTGTCCTTGAGTACGCTAAGCGTTTGGCAGCTTTGCAAGAAGAAGTAGCAGACCGTATCTTTATGGTTATGCGTGTTTATACAGCCAAACCTCGTACTAATGGAGATGGATACAAGGGCTTGATTCACCAGCCTAACGCGACAGAAGCGCCAAGCCTCATCAACGGAATCAAAGCTGTTCGCCATCTTCACTATCGTGTCATCACGGAAACTGGTATGACAACAGCTGATGAAATGCTTTATCCTGAAAATCTTCCGCTTGTAGATGATTTGATTTCTTATATGGCGGTTGGTGCCCGTTCAGTTGAAGACCAGCAACACCGCTTTGTGGCAAGTGGGGCAGATTTCGCGACTGGTTTTAAAAATCCAACATCTGGAAATCTCAATGTTATGTTTAATGGGATTTATGCTGCTCAAAATAAACAAAGTTTCCTTTTCCTAGGAAAAGAAGTGGAAACAACTGGGAACCCACTTTCGCACGCCATTCTTCGTGGAGCGATTAATGAGTATGGTAAGAATATTCCTAACTACTACTATGATAATTTGATGGATACTATTGCCCAGTATGAGAAGATGGGCTTGGAAAATCCATTTATCATTGTGGACACTAATCATGACAACTCTGGTAAGCAATATATGGACCAAATTCGAATTGTCCGCCAGACCTTGATTAACCGTGATTGGAATGAAAAAATCAAGCAGTACGTTCGTGGCTTTATGATTGAGTCTTATCTAGAAGACGGCCGTCAGAACGAACCAGAAGTATTTGGCAAGTCTATCACGGACCCTTGCCTTGGCTGGGAAAACACGGAAGTCCTTGTCAGAGAAATTTACCAAACGCTAGGAGAATAAGATGGCATTTATTGAAAAAGGTCAAGAAATCGATATTGAAGCAATCAAGGCAGAAACCCAATTGTCTGCGGAAACCTTGCGACTAAAGGAGCGTCGTGATAGAGAATTGGCAGACATTATTTCAGGAGAAGATGACCGTATCCTTTTGGTGATTGGTCCTTGTTCTTCTGATAATGAAGAAGCTGTATTGGAATATGCTCGCCGTTTATCTGCCTTGCAAAAGAAGGTGGCGGACAAAATTTTCATGGTTATGCGTGTTTATACAGCTAAACCACGCACCAACGGAGACGGTTATAAAGGTTTGGTTCACCAACCAGATACTTCTAAGGCTCCAAGCCTGATTAACGGCTTGCAGGCTGTACGCCAGTTGCATTACCGCGTGATTACAGAGACTGGTTTGACAACGGCAGATGAGATGCTTTATCCATCAAATCTGGTCTTGGTAGATGATTTGGTCAGCTACCATGCTGTGGGGGCTCGTTCTGTGGAAGACCAAGAGCACCGCTTTGTAGCCTCAGGGATTGATGCACCAGTCGGGATGAAAAATCCAACCTCAGGAAACCTTGGGGTCATGTTTAACGGTATCTATGCCGCTCAGAACAAACAGACCTTCCTCTTCCATGGTCAAGAAGTTGAGACTTCAGGAAATCCCTTGGCCCACGTCATCCTTCGTGGTGCAGTTAATGAATATGGGAAAAATGAGCCTAACTTTTACTATGAAACTTTGCTAAATGCCATTGAACGCTATGAAGCCATGGGACTTGAAAATCCCTTTATCCTCATTGACACCAACCATGATAATTCAGGCAAGCAATATATGGAGCAGATTCGAATTGTTCGCCAGACCTTGCAAAATCGTGATTGGAATGAGAAAATCAAAAAGACGGTTCGAGGCTTTATGATTGAATCTTACCTAGCAGATGGTCGTCAAAATCAACCAGAGGTCTTTGGATGTTCCATTACCGATCCTTGCCTAGGTTGGGAAAATACAGAGGCCTTGGTAGAAGAGATTTATGCTACCTTGACAAAATAAGTGAAAAGGATGGAGTTGGGGAATCTCAACTCCTTTTGATGAGAATGATAGTTGGACACGGAATTGACATCGAAGAATTGGCTTCGATAGAAAGCGCAGTTACACGACATGAAGGATTTGCTAAGCGCGTGCTGACCGCTAAGGAAATGGAACGGTTTAACAGTCTTAAAGGGCGCAGGCAGATTGAATATTTAGCTGGTCGCTGGTCGGCTAAGGAGGCCTTTTCCAAGGCCATGGGAACTGGTATTGGTAAGCTCGGTTTCCAGGATTTGGAAGTCTTGAACAATGAACGTGGGGCGCCTTATTTTAGTCAGTCACCATTTTCAGGAAAGATTTGGCTGTCTATCAGCCACACAGATCAGTTTGTGACAGCCAGTGTCATTTTGGAGGAAAATCATGAAAGCTAGTCCACATAGACCAACCAAGGCTCTGATTCATCTGGGAACTATTCGACAAAATATTCAGCAAATGGGGGATCATATCCCTCAAGGAACGCTCAAATTTGCAGTAGTCAAGGCTAATGCCTATGGTCATGGAGCTGTTGCTGTTGCCACGGCGATTCAAGATGATGTTGATGGTTTTTGCGTTTCCAATATTGATGAGGCTATTGAACTCAGACAGGCTGGACTCAGCAAACGAATCCTTATTTTAGGAGTTTCTGAAATCGAAGCTGTTGCTCTAGCTAAAGAATACGACATCACCTTGACTGTGGCTGGACTGGAGTGGGTTCAAGCACTCTTAGATAAGGAAGCTGACCTAACTGGATTGACAGTCCACCTCAAGATTGATTCAGGCATGGGACGGATTGGTTTTAGAGAGGCTAGTGAGGCTGAGCAGGCTCAAGACTTGCTCCAACAACACGGTGCTTGTGTTGAAGGGATTTTTACCCACTTTGCTACTGCAGACGAGAAATCAGATGACTACTTTAATGCCCAGTTAGAACGGTTTAAAACTATTTTGGAAAGTATGAAAGGTCTTCCAGAGCTGGTTCATGCCAGCAACTCGGCAACGACTCTTTGGCATGCAGAGACTATTTTCAATGCGGTCCGTATGGGAGATGCTATGTATGGTCTTAACCCTAGTGGAGAGGTCTTGGACTTGCCTTATGACTTGATACCGGCCTTGATTTTGGAATCTGCTCTGGTTCATGTCAAGACAGTTTCAGCTGGAGCTTGTATGGGCTATGGAGCAACTTATCAAGCGGATAGCGAGCAAGTCATCGCGACGGTACCAATTGGCTATGCGGATGGTTGGACACGAGATATGCAGAATTTCTCTGTCTTAGTAGATGGGCAAGCTTGCCCAATCGTTGGGCGGGTATCTATGGACCAAATCACCATTCGTCTGCCTAAGCTTTATCCGCTGGGAACCAAAGTAACCTTGATTGGTTCTAATGGGGGCAAGGAAATCACAGCTACTCAGGTAGCGGCCTACCGTGGGACTATTAACTATGAGGTGGTTTGTCTTCTCAGCGACCGTATTCCGAGAGAATATTATTAGAAAAGAAAGGAGTGGAGCATGAATCTACATCAACCCTTGCATGTCTTACCTGGTGTGGGATCAAAGTCAGCAGAGAAGTACGCCAAACTAGGAATTGAAAATTTGCAAGACCTCTTGCTCTACTTTCCTTTCCGTTATGAAGACTTCAAAACCAAGCAAGTGCTGGAACTGGAAGATGGGGAGAAGGCAGTCCTATCTGGTCAAGTCGTGACTCCTGCCAGTGTCCAGTATTATGGATTCAAGCGCAATCGCCTGCGCTTTAGCCTCAAGCAGGGAGAAGTCGTTTTTGCGGTGAACTTCTTTAACCAGCCCTATCTAGCAGATAAGATAGAGTTGGGAGCAACCCTTGCTGTCTTTGGAAAATGGGACCGCGCCAAGGCTAGTCTGACTGGGATGAAGGTCCTGGCTCAGGTGGAAGATGACCTCCAGCCAGTCTATCGTCTGGCTCAGGGAATCAGTCAAGCCAGTCTGGTAAAGGTCATCAAGACGGCCTTTGATCAGGGACTGGACCTCTTGATTGAGGAAAATCTGCCCCAGTCCTTGCTGGACAAATACAAACTCATGTCCCGTTGTCAGGCCGTTCGTGCCATGCATTTCCCCAAGGATTTGGCTGAATACAAGCAGGCCCTTCGCCGTATCAAGTTTGAGGAACTCTTTTACTTTCAAATGCAGTTACAGACGCTCAAGTCTGAAAATAGAGTTCAGGGAAGCGGTCTGGTCCTGGACTGGTCTCAGGAAAAAGTGACAGCAGTTAAAGAAAATCTACCTTTTGCCCTGACCCCAGCTCAGGAAAAGAGTTTGCAGGAAATTTTGACCGACATGAAGTCCGATCACCACATGAATCGTCTTCTACAAGGGGACGTGGGGAGCGGGAAAACGGTAGTCGCTGGCTTGGCTATGTATGCGACAGTGACGGCTGGCTACCAAGCAGCCCTCATGGTACCAACAGAAATCCTCGCAGAGCAACATTTTGAGAGTCTACAGAGTCTCTTCCCAGACTTGAAACTGGCTCTTTTGACAGGTTCCTTGAAAGCTGCAGAAAAGAGAGAAGTCTTGGAGACTATTGTCAAGGGTGAAGCTGATTTGATTATCGGAACCCACGCTCTGATTCAGGATGGGGTAGATTATGCTCGTCTGGGCTTGATTATCATCGATGAGCAGCACCGTTTTGGTGTGGGGCAAAGGCGTATTTTACGGGAAAAAGGGGACAACCCAGATGTTCTCATGATGACGGCGACTCCCATCCCACGAACCTTGGCCATCACAGCCTTTGGAGATATGGATGTTTCCATTATCGACCAGATGCCTGCGGGTCGGAAACCCATTGTGACACGTTGGATCAAGCATGAGCAATTGCCTCAGGTCTTGACTTGGTTAGAGGGGGAAATCCAAAAAGGTTCTCAAGCCTATGTCATCTCTCCTTTGATTGAAGAATCAGAAGCTCTGGATTTGAAAAATGCTATTGCCTTATCAGAGGAGTTGACAGCTCATTTTGCAGGCAAGGCAAAGGTGGCTCTTCTACATGGTAAGATGAAGAGTGACGAAAAAGACCAGATTATGCAGGAGTTCAAAGAGCGAAAAACGGATATTCTGGTTTCGACAACGGTTATTGAGGTTGGGGTTAATGTTCCCAATGCAACTGTCATGATTATCATCGATGCGGATCGCTTCGGCCTCAGTCAGCTTCACCAGCTCAGAGGTCGTGTGGGTCGGGGGGACAAGCAGTCCTATGCTGTTCTTGTTGCTAATCCCAAGACTGATTCTGGGAAAGACCGCATGCGCATCATGACAGAAACCACCAATGGATTTGTCCTTGCGGAGGAAGATTTGAAAATGCGTGGTTCAGGTGAAATTTTTGGAACCAGACAGTCAGGACTTCCAGAGTTCCAAGTGGCTGATATTATCGAAGATTTTCCTATTTTAGAAGAAGCCAGAAAAGTGGCTAGCTATATTAGTTCTATAGAAGGCTGGCAAGAGGATCCAGAGTGGCGCATGATTGCCCTTCACTTGGAAAAGAAAGAACATTTAGATTAATACTCTTCGAAAATCAAATTCAAACCACGTTAACTTCGCCTTGCCGTACTCAAGTACAGCCTGCGGCTAGTTTCCTAGTTTGCTCTTTGATTTTCATTGAGTATAAGCTTTCTCTAAGGAAATCTTAAGCTAGCTTTCAGGTTTGGCCTTTATACTAGAGTCATCAAAAAGAAACGAGGACTCTTACATGACCGTAACGATTAAAGTAAATTACCAAACCACTTTCCAAAAGAAAGAAGCAACAAAATAAGATTGAATAGGAGAAGAAAGAGCGGAAATGCTCTTTTTTTGTTTCTAAAAGCACAATTTATTGAATCTAAAATAGCACACTGCGGATTCTAAAAAATTTCTAGAAATTATAGTAGATTGAATCCGAAATAGTCCACCGAGTTTTCTAAAACATTGCTAGAAATTAGCTTGAATTCCGCAATCAATTTGTTCAGTTTTTATTTCATTTAACTATAATTTGACTTTCCTAATTTCTTTGTTCATATCTTATTTCAATACACTATATCTTACTATTTCAGAGCCCACATCTAGCATAACTAAAAAAACAGATTCTCCCATCTATTACGGAAAAATCTGTCATTGATTTAATGATTTACAAAAACTCCAACCACGGCTTGCGAACCTCGTCTTTTCTGGTTTCTCTATATTTTTTAGTTCTTATTTATGATGCTCTTTCAATAGTTCTTCAAACTCAGAGACAGTCATACTCAACTGTTGACTGGCAACTTCAGAAGGCAAAAGACCTTGACGGACTAGATTTAATAGCATAGACAAACTCCCTTCAACTTTCCCACGCTCTAAGCCCTTTTCTTCAGCTTGTTCCAAGGCATAGTCCTGTGCTAACAAGGCTTGTTCTTCTCGCATACGTAGTTGACTAAACATTTTCCTGTCCTCCTCGGACCAGCTCTTGTAGTCTAGCAGTTGATCTGCCTGACTGATAGCTCGCTCGGGTTGCTGGGTAAAGGGTTTATTCCCGAAAAACTCCAACCACGGCTTGCGAACCTCGTCTTTGCTGGTTTCTCTGTATTTTTTTAATTCCAAGAACGCCATCTT
>NZ_CAMHZG010000011.1:0-64038 GCF_946190115.1 Streptococcus mitis
CATTTGTAATAGTTGGGATTGGCATAGGAAGCAACCCAATTACAAATCGAGTTTCGAGTGACCTCAACATCAGGATGGGGCTCCCAAGTAACATAGGTCAGATTCTCAGCAGACGAAGCCCAATTTTGAAACATGGCTTCCGCATCACTCTCCACAAATCTTCTCAAGATTAAACGGTTTGTCTGTAATATTTGCGTACCTATTGCTTTCATGATGTTACCTCGCTTTCTGGTGTGTGATTCTCTATTCAATCTCCATTGAAACTATAGTATATTGAGATAAACTGTAGACAAATCAACTGTGGCATTCACATTAATTTCTAAAAATACTTTAGAAGTTGATTGGTACTATTCTAGATTCAATTTATTAGACTTTCAGTCAGTAGGTTTGAAGAAATAAAATCTAAATTCACTTTCTATATTATACTCAATGAAAATCAAAGAGCAAACTAGGAAACTAGCCGTAGGTTGCTCAAAGTACTGCTTTGAGGTTGTAGATAAGACTGACCAAGTCAGTTACATATATAATCCAAGGCGACGTTGACGTGGTTTGAAGAGATTTTCGAAGAGTATTACCCTTCTTTCTTGCAATGCTTTTCTAGATATGCTACAGTTGTGATAGCGATTACAAAATAAAAGGAGTATATTATGAAAAATCCAGCTTTGCTAGAAGAAATTAAGACCTATAAAGGCAGGGATGAGGTTCCAGAAGACTTTGATGCTTTCTGGGATGAGGAGGTGAAAAAAGTTTCAACTCTTCCAGCCTACCACTTGGAGGAAAGGGATTTCCACATTCCTCAAGTCAGGTGCTATGAATTAACCTTTGAAGGAACCAATGAAGGTAAGGTCTATGCACGCGTCGTTCTTCCAAAAAGTGAGGAGAAGGTTCCACTAATCTTCCATTTCCATGGTTATATGGGACGTGGCTGGGACTGGGCTGACATGCTGGCCTTCACCGTTGCTGGTTATGGCGTTGTTTCCATGGATGTGCGGGGGCAGTCGGGTTACTCACAAGACGGCTTGCGTTCTCCTCTAGGAAATACAGTTAAGGGGCATATTATCCGTGGTGCTGTGGAAGGTCGGGATCACCTCTTTTATAAGGATGTTTATCTGGACATTTACCAGTTGGTTGAAATTGTTGCTAGTCTGCCTCAGGTGGATGAAAAGCGACTTTCTAGCTATGGTGCCTCTCAAGGTGGTGCTCTAGCCTTGGTTGCGGCAGCGCTCAATCCTCGGATTCAGAAAACAGTTGCCATCTATCCTTTCTTGTCAGACTTCAGACGAGTGCTTGAGATTGGTAATACTAGCGAGGCTTACGACGAACTTTTCCGTTATTTCAAGTTTCACGACCCCTTCCATGAAACTGAGGAGGACATCATGGCGACCCTTGCCTATATCGATGTGAAAAATCTTGCTCATCGTATCAAGGGTGAAGTTAAGATGATTACTGGCTTGGACGACGATGTTTGCTATCCTATTACCCAGTTTGCGATTTACAATCGTTTGACCTGCGATAAGGCCTATCGTATCATGCCAGAGTATGCTCATGAAGCCATGAATGTTTTTGTCAACGACCAAGTCTACAACTGGCTCTGTGGTAGTGAGATTCCTTTTAAGTATGTGAAGTGATGAATGAGAGAGTCTAGTAGCTCTCTTTTTGTACAGAGTCTAGTCAGCAAATATTCTAGTTCATATATCCTTTGAAATTCATTCTCTTCGAAAATCTCTTCAAACCACGTCAGCTTTATCTGCAATCTCAAAACAGTGTCTTGAGTAGCCTGCGGCTAGCTTCCTAGTTTGCTCTTTGATTTTTATTGAGTATGAGTTTTTTCTGGGCTGTGGTGTCAAACAATTCATTTTCTATCTAGTTGGGTATAAGCTATTTCAATACATTGGAAAGCGTCTGTGAAATATGTTATAATTTATAAGAAAATATACAGTTTCGCTACAAATGAACATTTATATATACGTTTATGTATAAGATGGTTTTCTCATTAGGATAATATCTTGTAAAAACGATATTCCTGTAGATACAGTACTTAAATAGCATTTGTAAAGGAACAAAATAATCTATAGCTATTTTTATTGTAAGAATCAAAGTAGAGAATGTTATGCTAATGGAAACTGTAATATTTTATTTTTTAGAATATACTTGGATAAATTAATTTTGAAAGTTAAAGTGAGGTAATGTATGTTTGTGTGTTTAAAAGGTTTAGGAAAATTTCGTAAATCCAAAGCTTATGGTTTGGTTGGTTGTTTGACACTATCCGCAGTGATTGGCTTAGCTGCACCAGAGTTACCAATTATTGGTGGCGGGGTTGTTTCTGCTGATGTCATTCAAGGCGGTAGTGATATTCACGATGTGGACGTTCATAGTAAATCTGCAGAAGGTGTTGCTATGACTTATACTACTTATGATAGTGGAACAAGTGGAAAACAAACTGCGTCTGGCAGTGGTGTATTCGTAGCGCCGAATGTGATGGTAACAGTAGCTCATAACTACTATGATAAAAACCAAGAGGATAAGTCTGCAGTATTGCGTGGTGGGGAGTCTGCTCGTAGTTATGTGGTGATGAACTCAGAGACGGAAAAGAACAATAAAGTACCTACTTCTGGTGTATCGGAAACTCTTGAAAAAGACTCGATTCACTTGTATAACGGCAAAGACTTTGGTAAAGACTACAGCAACGACTTAGCAGTAGTGGTAACTAAAAAGCCTGTAGAAGCTATGACAGGTGGTGAGGACTCTCCAAGAGAGTTGAGTGATAAAGAGGTTTCTACGGGTGATAGCATCACTATGGTCGGATATCCCAATGATTTTTCTACTCCAAATTTAAGTAAAGAAAATAAAGCTCGATTGAAAGATGGTAAGGCTTATTCAGTCTCCACAACTGTGAGCAGTATCAATAAAGAGAGTGGTGCAGTCACTTATCATTCCTCAGCTTTAGGAGGTTTTTCAGGCGCTCCTTTGTTTAATGATAAGGGAGAGGTAGTCGGTATCCACCAGCACGGAACAAATACTTCAAACGCTCCTGAGAGTGAGCGTATTGGCGGTGGTACTATCTTTACGGACAAGCACAGAACTTGGATTCGTTCTATGATTGATAAATATGGTATAAAAGGTTGGTATACAGATGGTGCAAACCGTTACTACTATGATGAAAATCATATAGCTTTAAAAGATGTAGAGTCTGAGATTGACGGTGCTTTGTATAGTTTTGATGAAAAAGGTCGAGCTACTTTAGTAAAAGGTGAAGAAAAAGGTCGTGTTCTACTTCGAGTGGAAGATACTAAAGGAACTCCTTTGATTTCAGATAAGGTTGTTCAGGAAGGTCCTGTTGGAAGTGGCTTGAATTTTTATTTAAGACAAAATCCAGATTTCAAACAGTTAATAGCAACTTCCCCAACAGCTAAAGTTGTATCCTATAACGGAGTGCCAATTAACAAACTAGCAAGTGATACTACTTGGTCTGATGACTATGTCAGTAAGTTAGCTTTAGGTAATACAATTATAAGAGCGGTAGTAGATTCAGTAACTCCTCCATCTACCTCTTCTTCGGATTTTGCAAGAACGGAAGTTGGTAAAGTCGATTTGAGTGGTAAATCGAACTTACCTGTACCTAGTAAAGAGGTGTTACAAGCTCCGAATGGTTCAGAAAATTTTTATGCTACAACGCACATTCAAACGCCAGATGGGTCGGGGTCAGGTACTTTAATTGCACCCAATTTGGTGTTAACAGTCGCTCATAATTTCTTAACAGTTAAAGGTTCTGAGGTAGTTACTAAGTCTGGTCGCACCAATACAGTGTATAAAGCAACTTTACCGAATGGGTTGTCTGTGAATTTTTCAGATGATGATATTGTTTATTGGAATAAAAAAGATTCAGTATTTGGATTTAAAAATGACTTAGCTTTGGTTCGATTAAAAGAAGAGGTAAAAGGATCAACTCCTGTAGAGGTTGTAAAACAATCTTCGAAAGTTGCAGAGGGGGATTCTGTTTCGGTCTATGGTTTTCCAGATAACAAGCTAAGTCCAGTTTTAGATAGCAAAGTAGTAGGAACTACAGACTTCGGTTCTGGAATAGAGGGAATTAGCTATGGAGGTACGAAACCTGGAGCGTCTGGTGGTGGTCTTTATAATGATAAAGGTGCTTTAATTGGAGTTCACCAAAATGGTGTTGTAGGAAGTCGCAGTGGTGGTTTAGTCTTATCAAAAGAGCAGCTGGATTGGGTTCGTTCTTATATTGAGGGTCAACCAAAAGATCCTGTCTATGTGGAAGATAAAGAAGTGGAACCCTCTAAGAAGGATTCGGATAAGGATTTAGCTGGGAAATTAGATCCAAAAAAAGATAGTGGAAAAGAAGATTCTGGTATTTTAGGTACATCTGGTGACTTTGCAGCTCCTACAGTAGATAAGCCAGAGTTTAGAGGCGGGGTCAATGGTGCAGATGCTGAGGTTCATCACATTTCAGACTTCACAGGCGGAGTGAATGGAGGCGACTCACTTGTTACAGAAGTTCCAGAGTATAGCGGTATTCTATCCACATTAGGTGATTTTCCAGCTCCTACCGTAGCTAAGCCAGAGTTTAGAGGCGGGGTTAATGGTGCGGATGCTGAGGTCCATCATCTTTCAGACTATACAGGTGGAGTTCCTTTCACTGAATCTCCTATACTAGAAATGCCAGAATATAAGGGTTCATTAGCAATATCAGAAGAATCGGCCCCAATAGTTGAAAAACAGAACTCAACAGGCGAAGTGAGTGTGGTAGCAAGTCCTATGCATGATAACAATAGAGATAGTAAGAATGAAGCAACAATGAAACAAGTTATCACAAGAATTGCTAGTTCACAACGTATTTTCAAAAATGAAGCAGGAAGTGTGCAAATTCAAGCTTCAGAAGAAGTATTGGAAAATGTGATAGGTGTTCAAATTCAAGAAGTTCAAGTTAGTGATCTAAGTTCATTAAACTATAAAGCATTTGATATTCAATTAAAGGATACAGCTGCTAGAACTGTTCAGCCTAACGGAAAAGTCCTAGTTACTTTTGCTATGGATCAGTCTGTTGAGAATGTTTATGCTGTAGATCCAGAAGGAAACCTATACCCTATTGAATTCGAACAAAAAGATGGAAAGATTATTTTTGAGATTAGCAATTCTAGTATTTATGCGATGACTTTCCGACTCTCTATCGACAATCCACCATTTAAAAAACCTATAGAAGCTAAAAAGAACGAGGAACTTTCTCTATCCCCTAAACTGTTATCTACAAATGAGAGATCAGGATTTAATCAATTAGATAAGAAAGTAGGTAACGATGAACAAACTATGTTACCAAATACAGGTGAGACTTCTTCATTACTAACAATCTTATTCGGTTTTGTGGGAACGATCCTTGGAGTAATGATTTCTTATAAGCGAAAAGACAGTTAATTTGTCTTCAGTTGTTCTTTGAACTTTTATGTTCATATAAAATAAACCGAGTCTGGGACAAAAGTCTAGCCTTAAATATAAAAAGCGAACAAAACGAGTTATCTGACACTCAGAATTCTGTATTGTTCGCTTTTTTGTCTAATCTATCGATTTTTAAAATTCATAATAAAGAATTCCTAAAATCAAAATCTTTTTATACCAGACTCGCGCATCGAAGATTATACTCAAAAAATTCCAAGCGCGATACAGTAAAGGTGTTCAAGCTAATTGTAAAGCGAAAAGAGAAAAATATGAAACAAAAGGCTCAGGGGTTATCGTTTACACTCTTTATTGAAGGAGAAAGTTTAGTCCTAACTTAATGACATTGGAGCATATATTATTTCTCTTTTTGTTATAGAAGTCGAAAGTACTTTTAAAGAAGATAGAAGTATAAAAATATTTCTGAAAATAGAATCTATTGTAGATTAATATAGAAAAATATATTGTTTTATTGTATAATAAAGAAAAATCTAGATTTTTAGGAAATAAAATAATTACTTTTAGATAGTCATAGATTAATCAAGAATAAGCAATCGTATTAGTTGAATTGCTTTCCAGTGCTAACCTTTTAACTAATTCAAAAAATTTAAAAAATCGCTTAGCAAAAGCATCGGAGGAGTTATATGAATCAGAGTTTTATTAATCGTAAAAACCGATATGGTATTAGAAAATTTACTATCGGAGTTGCTTCTATAGTTATCGGCTCGGTCTTGTCTGGTATTTCACCAGTATTAGCACAAGAAACCACTACTAATATTGATGCAAATAAGGTTGAAACTACTTTAGAAAGTAGAACATCTGTATCAGGACCTATAATAGAAGTAGATTCTAGTAAATTAGCTTCAGCAATTGTTAATGGAGGTGAAATTAAAAAGGAAAGTCTGAAAGAAGAAGTGCCAATTAATCAAGGGGGAAATTCTAGAAATTTTCCAGTAGAATCAAATGCAGGAAGAGGAGAAAAAACAGAGAATCTTCCAGGAAAAACTAGAAGTGCAGATGACGTTGTGCTTCCTCCACGTGATTACTTTGCCAGAGATTTGAAGAATGTTAAAACTGTATTTGAAAAAGAAGACCTAGCTACGAATGCTGGAAATGGGCAAAGAGTTGACTTGGCAGAAGCATTAGATAAGTTGAAACATCTTCAAAATGCGACTATTCATATGGAGTTTAAACCAGATGCTAATGCTCCGCAATTCTATAATCTCTTTTCTGTATCAAGTGATAAGAAAAGAGACGAATATTTCAGTATGTCTGTTAATAAAGGTACTGCAATGGTCGAAGCACGAGGAGCTGATGGAAATCATTTCTACGGAAGTTATTCAGATGCACCGCTTAAAGTAAAACCTGGTCAATGGAATTCGGTTACTTTCACAGTGGAAAGACCAAAAGCAGACCAACCAAATGGACAAGTTCGTTTATATGTCAATGGAGTTTTATCTAGAACAAATACAAAATCTGGTCGTTTTATTCAAGATATGCCAGATGTTAATCAGGTTCAGATTGGAGCTACTAAGAGAGCAAACCAAACAATGTGGGGATCCAATCTTCAGGTTCGTAATCTGACTGTATATGATCGTGCCTTGACGCCTGAAGAAGTAGGGAAACGCAGTCAATTATTTAAAGTAGCGGATTTAGAAGTGAAATCATCGGAAAGTGCAAAAATTACAGAGAAGAAGGAAGTTTTTGTAAGTGGTGTAAATGGTGGATTGAATAAGGATGGAATTAATACTTACCGAATTCCAGCACTGCTAAAAACAGATAAAGGCACATTAATTGCCGGAGCGGATGAAAGACGTTTACAATTCGCAGATTGGGGAGATATTGGTATGGTAGTTCGTCGAAGTCAGGACGGAGGAGAGACGTGGGGAGATAGAATAACAATTTCTAATCTTCGTGATAATCCAGATGCCAAAGACAAAACTGCTCCGTCGCCATTAAATATTGATATGGTATTAGTTCAAGATCCGGAAACTAAGAGAATCTTTTCGGTTTATGATATGTTCCCAGAAGGAAAAGCAGTATTCGGTATGCCTGCTAAACCTGAAAAAGCATACGAGCGTATAGGGGATAAAACTTATCAAATTTTATATAAAACAGGCGAAAAAGGATATTATACAATTCGTGAAAATGGTGAAGTTTATAATTCTAAAAATCAAAAAACAGATTATCATGTTGTAGTAAGTCCCAAAAAACTAGGATATAGCGACAAAGGTGATTTGTATAAAGGGAAGGATTTAATTGGTAATGTTTACTTTGCGCAAAGTACGAAAAATCCTTTTAGAGTTGCAAATACTAGCTATTTATGGATGTCTTATAGTGATGATGATGGTAAAACATGGTCTGCACCGAAAGATATCACACCAGGGATTCGACAAGATTGGATGAAATTCCTTGGAACAGGTCCTGGAACAGGTATTGTATTACGTACAGGTGAGCATAAGGGACGGATATTGGTACCAGCTTATACAACAAACAGTATTTCGCATTTAGGTGGTTCGCAGTCTTCGCGTCTAATTTATTCAGATGATCATGGGGTAACTTGGCATGCTGGAGAAGCCCCAAATGATAATCGACCTGTTGGAAATAGTGTCATCCACTCGTCTAATATGAATAATAGTGGCGCTCAAAATACAGAATCAACTGTTCTTCAATTAAATAATGGTGATGTCAAACTCTTCATGCGTGGCTTAACTGGAGATCTTCAGGTTGCTACTAGTAAAGATGGTGGAGTGACTTGGGAGAAAACAATCAAACGTTATCCAGAAGTAAAAGATGCCTATGTGCAAATGTCAGCTATTCATACTATGCATGATGGGAAAGAGTATATTATTCTTAGCAATGCTGCTGGGCCAGGACGCGAACGAAAAGATGGTCTAGTTCACTTGGCACGTGTTGAGAAAAATGGCGAGTTAACTTGGCTGAAGCATAATCTAATTCAAGGTGGGGAATTTGCATATAATTCATTACAAGACTTAGGTGACGGAGAATACGGAATTTTATATGAACATAGCGAGAATAGTCAAAATCGCTATACAATTTTTTATAAGAAATTTAATTGGAACTTCTTGAGTAAATAAAAGCTAATTATAGACATAAGAAAACATCTCTGTGTTAGGCTTGTCGTTCAAATACAAACGCTAAATTTCAAGTTAGTTAGCAACAAAAAAATCTCTGGGAGACTTGTAGTTCAAGCATTTTTTATGATAGTTGTTAATCCAATTTTTGATGAATGCGACTTCTTTAGAAGTCGTTTTCTTAGTTTCTTTAGGTAACCATTTATGAATGAGCTTATTGTGATTCTTATTAGTTTTATACTTAATGAAAATCAAAGAGCAAACTAGGAAGCTAGCCGCAAGCTGTACTTGAGTACGGTAAGGCGACGCTGACGTGGTTTGAATTTGATTTTCGAAGAGTTTTAGTTCATTTGGTTGTATATACGGATATTTATATTACCTGAAACTACTTTCAGAAACAGCTGTTCTATAAAATACTTTTGAAACTGTAATCTATCCTACTACAAAGTATTGAAAGCGCTTCATAAATGATATATAATCAACTCATAAGAACAAAGAAAAGGAGGAAAGAGGATGCCACAGATTACTAAAGAAGCCTTGATTGCACAAATCAAAGATGGAATCATCGTTTCTTGTCAGGCCCTTCCTCACGAACCGCTTTATACAGAAGCGGGAGGAGTCATTCCCTTGCTGGTCAAAGCGGCTGAGCAAGGTGGAGCAGTCGGTATCCGAGCAAACAGTGTTCGCGATATCAAGGAAATCAAGGAAGTTACAAACCTTCCAATCATTGGGATCATTAAACGAGATTATCCACCACAAGAACCCTTCATCACGGCTACCATGAAAGAAGTTGATGAATTGGCAGAACTGGACATCGAGGTGATTGCTCTGGATTGTACCAAGCGTGAACGCTACGATGGTTTAGAGATTCAAGAGTTCATTCGTCTGGTTAAAGAGAAATATCCTAACCAGCTCTTGATGGCTGATACTAGTACTTTTGAAGAAGGACTAGCCGCTGTTGAAGCAGGAATTGACTTTGTCGGAACAACCTTATCAGGATACACATCTTACAGTCCAAAAGTGGATGGTCCTGATTTTGAATTAATCAAAAAACTCTGTGATGCCGGTGTAGATGTCATTGCAGAAGGGAAAATTCATACACCAGAACAAGCCAAACAAATCCTGGGATATGGAGTGCGAGGCATCGTTGTAGGTGGCGCTATTACTAGACCAAAAGAGATTACAGAACGCTTCGTTGCTGGTCTTAAATAACACAATTTAAAAACAGAGGAGAGTGGTGGATGCGTAGGATGAAATGAAAACGTATACAAATGCAATCTTACTCATTATCCAATATGGATACGCTTATCAATTAGGAGAATACAAATGAAATTTAGAAAACTAGCTTGTACAGTGCTTGCGGGTGCTGCGATTCTTGGCCTTGCTGCATGTGGTAATTCTGGTGGAAGTAAAGATGCTGGAAAATCTGGTAGTGATAGTGGAAAAACAGAAATCACTTGGTGGGCATTCCCAGTCTTCACTCAAGAAAAAACTGGTGACGGTGTTGGAACATATGAAAAATCAATCATCGAAGCTTTTGAAAAAGCAAATCCAGATGTAAAAGTGAAATTGGAAACCATCGACTTCAAGTCTGGTCCTGAAAAAATCACAACAGCTATCGAAGCAGGGACAGCTCCAGACGTACTTTTTGACGCACCAGGACGTATCATCCAATACGGTAAAAATGGTAAATTAGCTGAATTGAATGATATTTTCACAGATGAGTTTGTCAAAGATGTCAACAATGAAAATATCGTACAAGCAAGTAAGGCTGGAGATAAAGCCTACATGTATCCAATCAGTTCAGCTCCATTCTACATGGCTATGAACAAGAAAATGTTGGAAGAAGCTGGAGTTGCAAACCTTGTAAAAGAAGGTTGGACAACTGATGACTTTGAAAAAGTTTTGAAAGCGCTTAAAGATAAAGGATATACACCAGGTTCATTGTTCAGTTCTGGTCAAGGGGGAGACCAAGGAACACGTGCCTTCATCTCAAACCTTTACGGCGGTTCTGTAACAGATAAAGATGTAACAAAATATACAACTGATGATCCTAAATTCGTCAAAGGTCTTGAAAAAGCAGCTAGCTGGATCAAAGACGGTTTGTTGAACAACGGTTCACAATTTGACGGTGGAGCAGATATCCAAAACTTTGCCAACGGTCAAACATCTTACACAATCCTTTGGGCACCAGCTCAAAACGGTATCCAAGCTAAACTCTTGGAAGCAAGTAAAGTAGAAGTAGTAGAAGTACCATTCCCATCAGATTCAGGCAAACCAGCTCTTGAATACCTTGTAAACGGATTTGCAGTATTCAACAATAAAGACGACAAGAAAGTTGCAGCATCTAAGAAATTCGTTCAATTCATCGCGGATGACAAAGAATGGGGTCCAAAAGACGTTGTTCGTACAGGTGCCTTCCCAGTTCGTACTTCATTTGGCAAACTTTATGAAGACAAACGTATGGAAACAATCAGTGGTTGGACTAAATACTACTCACCATACTACAACACTATCAATGGTTTTGCTGAAATGAGAACACTTTGGTTCCCAATGTTGCAATCTGTATCAAATGGTGACGAAAAACCAGCGGATGCTTTGAAAGCCTTCACTGAAAAAGCTAACGAAACAATTAAAAAAGCTACAAAACAATAAGCACTAAATCAGATTGATCCCTCCCTTTTCCCTGTGCATAGTCTATGTAAGAAAAGGGAGGATTTTGTTTGAAATGTAAGGAACTGTCACGAAATTAAAATGAAGTTCTTACATAAGCGAATCTTAAAAAATTTCATTTTGATTTTAAAACAGTTCAAGAAAGTCAAAAAATTATTCTATTTGAAAGAGAGGTGCCGACAGTGAAAGTTAATAAAATTCGTATGAGAGAAACTATTATTTCTTATGCTTTCCTAGCGCCAGTTTTATTCTTCTTCGTTGTCTTCGTTTTAGTACCAATGATTATGGGCTTCATCACAAGTTTCTTTAACTACTCTATGACTAGTTTTGAATTTGTGGGCTTAGATAACTATATCCGTATGTTTAAAGATCCTGTTTTTACAAAATCTTTGATTAACACAGTTATTTTGGTTGTTGGATCTGTACCGATTGTTGTTCTCTTTTCGCTCTTTGTGGCGTCGCAAACCTACCATCAAAATGCTATTGCCAGATCTTTCTACCGTTTCGTCTTCTTCCTTCCTGTTGTAACAGGTAGTGTTGCCGTAACAGTTGTTTGGAAATGGATTTATGACCCACTATCAGGGATTCTAAACTTTGTCCTTAAATCAAGTCATATCATCAGCCAGAATATTTCTTGGTTGGGAGATAAACACTGGGCATTACTGGCAATTATGATTATCCTCTTGACAACTTCAGTTGGTCAGCCGATTATCCTTTATATCGCTGCTATGGGGAATATTGACAATTCACTGGTTGAAGCGGCTCGTGTAGACGGTGCAACTGAATTTCAAGTTTTCTGGAAGATTAAATGGCCAAGCCTTCTTCCAACAACTCTTTATATCGCAATCATCACAACAATCAACTCATTCCAAGTTTTCGCCTTGATTCAGCTTTTGACATCTGGTGGGCCAAACTACTCAACAAGTACCTTGATGTACTACCTGTACGAAAAAGCCTTCCAATTGACAGAATATGGCTATGCCAACACAATTGGTGTCTTCTTGGCAGTCATGATTGCGATCGTAAGTTTTGTTCAATTTAAAGCACTCGGAAACGACGTAGAATATTAAAGAAAGGAGACGGCTATGCAATCTACACAAAAGAAACCTTTAACAGCTTTCACTGTTATTTCAACTATTATTTTGCTCTTGTTGACCGTGCTGTTTATCTTTCCATTCTACTGGATTTTGACAGGGGCATTCAAATCACAACCTGATACAATCGTTATTCCTCCTCAGTGGTTCCCTAAAATGCCAACCATGGAAAACTTCCAACAACTTATGGTGCAAAACCCTGCTATGCAGTGGATGTGGAACTCTGTGTTTATCTCATTGGTAACCATGTTTTTGGTCTGTGCAACCTCTTCTCTAGCAGGTTATGTATTGGCTAAAAAACGTTTCTATGGTCAACGTATTCTCTTTGCCATCTTTATCGCTGCCATGGCACTTCCAAAACAAGTTGTCCTTGTGCCATTGGTACGTATCGTCAACTTCATGGGAATCCATGATACTCTTTGGGCAGTTATCTTGCCTTTGATTGGATGGCCATTTGGGGTCTTCCTCATGAAACAGTTCAGTGAGAATATCCCTACAGAATTGCTTGAATCAGCTAAAATCGACGGTTGTGGTGAGATTCGTACCTTCTGGAGCGTAGCCTTCCCAATTGTGAAGCCAGGATTTGCAGCCCTTGCAATCTTCACCTTCATCAATACATGGAACGACTACTTCATGCAGTTGGTTATGTTGACTTCACGTCAAAACTTAACCATCTCACTTGGGGTTGCGACCATGCAGGCTGAAATGGCAACCAACTATGGTTTGATTATGGCGGGTGCTGCTCTTGCAGCCGTGCCAATCGTAACAGTCTTCCTAGTCTTCCAAAAATCCTTCACACAGGGGATTACTATGGGAGCTGTCAAAGGTTAATACTCTGCGAAAATCGAATTCAAACTACGTCAGCGTCACCTTGCCATACTTAAGTATTGTCTGCGGTTAGCTTCCTAGTTTGTTCTTCAATTTTCATTGAGTATAGGAAAATCAATCTATCAAGATACAGAAATATATTTTATAGATTTAGAGAATATAGAGGTTATAAGTGTCTACAAAATGTTGGGTATTTTCTTACCTTGGAGATTTTGTTAGACACTTATAAACTTAAGAATGATTTTAGTTAGCTATCAGAAACGAAGGAAAGAGTATGATTTTTGACGATTTGAAAAACATCACCTTTTACAAAGGAATTCATCCCAATCTAGACAAGGCTATCGACTATCTCTACCAGCATCGTAAAGATTCATTTGAATTAGGTAAGTATGAGATTGACGGGGACAAGGTCTTTCTAGTTGTTCAGGAAAATGTCCTCAATCAAGCTGAAAATGATCAATTTGAGCATCATAAAAACTATGCAGATTTGCATTTGCTGGTAGAGGGACATGAATATTCGAGCTACGGTTCACGTATCAAAGATGAAGCAGTAGCATTCGACGAAGCAAGTGATATTGGCTTTGTTCATTGTCATGAACACTACCCACTATTGTTGGGTTATCACAATTTTGCGATTTTCTTCCCAGGAGAACCACATCAGCCAAATGGCTATGCAGGTATGGAAGAGAAGGTTCGCAAATATCTCTTTAAAATTTTGATTGACTAAAAAATCAGGAGGAGCAAACATGGCACAAAAAGGAGTAAGCCTTATCAAGGCAGCATTTGATACAGATAACTTTCTCATGCGTTTTAGTGAGAAGGTCTTGGATATCGTGACAGCCAATCTTCTTTTTGTTGTCTCTTGTTTGCCCATCGTGACGATTGGAGTGGCTAAAATTAGTCTCTACGAGACTATGTTTGAGATTAAGAAGAGTAGACGTGTGCCTGTCTTTAAAATCTATCTAAGAGCTTTCAAGCAAAATCTGAAGCTAGGTCTTCAGTTAGGTCTGCTTGAGTTGGGTATCGTCTCATTAAGCCTTCTAGACCTCTATCTCTTTTGGGGGCAGACAGCTATGCCTTTCCAAATGGTGAAAGCTATCTGTCTAGGCGTTCTTATCTTCCTCACTATCGTGATGTTGGCTAGCTATCCCATCGCTGCGCGCTATGATTTGACTTGGAAAGAAGTGCTACAAAAAGGCCTTATCTTGGCAAGTTTTAACTTTCCTTGGTTCTTCCTCATGCTAGCTATTCTCTTTCTCATTGTGATGGTTCTTTATCTGTCCGCCTTCAGTTTACTTTTAGGTGGTTCAGCTTTCCTACTTTTTGGATTTGGACTCTTGGTCTTTATCCAGACTGGATTGATGGAGAAAATTTTCGCAAAATACCAATAGGATGGCTTGTTTCTGAAACTACTTTCAAGCCATAAACATTTCAAAAATCATATCGAAACTAAAATCTAAGTGTACACAAGATATTGAAAGCGTTTTTCACAAGGTGTATACTAAACACGTAAAGAATAAATCCTGCTTTTAGCAAAAAAAAAAGAAATCTTAGGAGAAAATCTATGTCAGATTTAAAAAAATACGAAGGTGTCATTCCAGCCTTCTACGCATGTTATGATGATCAAGGAGAAGTAAGTCCAGAGCGTACGCGTGCTTTGGTTCAATATTTCATTGATAAAGGTGTTCAAGGTCTTTATGTCAATGGTTCTTCTGGTGAATGTATCTACCAAAGCGTTGAAGACCGTAAGTTGATTTTGGAAGAAGTCATGGCAGTTGCCAAAGGTAAGTTGACTATTATTGCCCACGTTGCTTGCAACAATACCAAAGATAGTATGGAACTTGCTCGCCACGCAGAAAGCTTGGGTGTAGATGCCATTGCAACAATTCCACCGATTTACTTCCGCTTGCCAGAGTACTCAGTTGCTAAATACTGGAACGATATTAGTTCTGCAGCTCCAAATACAGACTACGTGATTTATAACATTCCTCAATTGGCAGGGGTTGCTTTGACTCCAAGCCTTTACACAGAAATGTTGAAAAATCCTCGTGTTATCGGTGTTAAGAACTCTTCTATGCCAGTTCAAGATATCCAAACCTTTGTGAGCCTTGGTGGAGAAGACCATATCGTCTTTAATGGTCCAGATGAGCAGTTCTTAGGTGGCCGTCTCATGGGTGCTAAAGCTGGTATTGGTGGTACTTATGGCGCTATGCCAGAACTCTTCTTGAAACTCAATCAGTTGATTGCTGACAAAGATTTGGAAACAGCGCGTGAATTGCAATACGCTATCAATGCAATCATTGGCAAATTGACTGCTGCACATGGAAATATGTATGGTGTAATCAAGGAAGTCTTGAAAATCAATGAAGGACTTAACATTGGATCAGTCCGTTCTCCACTGACACCAGTGACCGAAGAAGATCGTCCAGTTGTAGAAGCAGCTGCAGCCTTGATTCGTGAAACCAAGGAGCGCTTCCTCTAATCCATAAGGAGGTATTTATGACACACTACGTTGCAATTGATATCGGTGGAACCAACATCAAATATGGTTTGATTGACCAAGAAGGCCAACTTGTTGAATCGCATGAAATGCCAACAGAGGCGCATAAAGGTGGACCTCATATCTTACAAAAGACCAAAGATATCGTATCCAGCTATTTAGAACAAGGCCCAGTAGCAGGTGTTGCTATTTCTTCTGCAGGAATGGTGGATCCAGATAAGGGTGAGATTTTCTATGCTGGACCTCAGATTCCCAACTATGCAGGAACTCAGTTCAAGAAGGAAATCGAGACTAGCTTTAATATTCCTTGTGAGATTGAAAATGATGTCAACTGTGCAGGTCTGGCTGAGGCAGTATCTGGTTCAGGTAAGGGAGCGAGTGTGACACTTTGCTTGACCATTGGAACCGGTATCGGTGGTTGCTTGATTATGGATGGGAAGGTTTTCCATGGATTTAGTAATTCAGCCTGTGAAGTTGGTTATATGCATATGCAGGATGGGGCTTTTCAGGATCTCGCTTCTACCACAGCTTTAGTGGAGTATGTGGCAGTAGCTCATGGAGATCCAGTTGACCAGTGGAACGGCCGACGCATTTTCAAGGAAGCCACTGAAGGCAACAAGATTTGTATGGCTGGTATTGACCGTATGGTAGACTATCTAGGAAAAGGTCTGGCAAATATTTGCTATGTTGCCAATCCAGAGGTAGTCATTCTCGGGGGTGGTATCATGGGGCAAGAGGCTATCCTCAAACCCAAGATCCGCACAGCCTTAAAAGATGCCTTGGTACCAAGTCTGGCTGAAAAAACAAGATTAGAATTCGCCAAGCACCAAAATACCGCAGGCATGTTGGGAGCTTATTATCATTTTAAAACAAAATAATCCTAGTTTGGCTCAGCCAAACTAGGATTTTCTGACGCGTTTTTGTCTACGATAGCCGTTGAGTTTTTTATTTTCCCAGTAGCTATTAAAGATTTTTTCCTTGCTTTCACGATTGATTTCCAAAAAGTAGGCATAAATCAAATCGATAAAGAAGAGCATAGGAAGTTGAGCGGATATTCGTTGGATGTAGGAAGGTTGGCTGTGGGTGGCTACAAGAACAGTCTCTGTGTAGGTCTGACTATCTTTATTGGGAACACTTGAAAAGAGTACAGTCTTTGCCCCCATCTCCTTAGCGTCTAATAAACTGTCTAAAATAGAGGGAGTTGTACCAGAAAGTGAGAAACCAAGTACGAGACAATTTTCGTCCATAATGCTGGTTGTCCAAGCAAAGCCGTCTTGATCGGTCAAAGCCTCGCAGACTACACCCAGACGCATGAAGCGCAATTTCATTTCACGAGCTACGAGGCCAGAACTCCCTGTTCCGAAGAAGTAGACACGCTCAGCATCTTCGATTAGCTGGGCAATTCGTTCTAGTTGGATTTCGTCAATCAAGTCTTGTGTTTGTTCCCTCATATTGCTATAGCTTCTGAGGACTCGTTTGGTCAGTGGACTGTGCTTGGAGACTTGGTTGGCTTGATTTTCTGCCTGATGTTGGTATTGGAAAATGAATTCTCGGTAGCCAGTAAAGCCACACTTTTTAGCAAAGCGGGTCAAAGCAGCTTGAGAAATATGTAATTTTTGGGTGACTTGTTGAGAAGATAAATCATCTGTAATCGTTTCAGCTTGCAAAAAATAGCGAGCGATTTCTTGCTCTAGGTCTGTCATTTCTTCAAAATGTGAATCAATGACAGTTGCGATATCTGGTTTGTCCATAGGGAAGGCTCCTTTAAATGAGTCGTATTGGAAAAAGGCTAGATTATTGAACTTTTACATTCATTATAACATATAATATAGGGATGAATAAATAAAAACGTATCTTACTGTAAAAACGAAAAAAGCTTCTTTCTTTTCCATAATTTTCTGCTCAAATTGTGGTACAATTAAGAGTAAGACTTTAAGTTAGAAATGAGACTGATTTGTATGAGAAAATTTAACAGCCATTCGATTCCGATTCGGCTTAATTTATTGTTTTCAATCGTCATTTTACTCTTTATGACCATTATTGGTCGTTTGTTGTATATGCAGGTTTTGAACAAGGATTTTTACGAAAAAAAGCTAGCCTCAGCTAGTCAGACCAAGGTCACAACCAGTTCTGCCCGTGGGGAAATCTATGATGCTAGTGGAAAACCTTTGGTAGAAAATACGTTAAAGCAGGTTGTTTCCTTTACGCGTAGTAATAAAATGACGGCTAAAGATCTGAAAGAAATCGCTAGTCAGTTGCTTGGATATGTGAGTATCAGTTCGCCCAATTTGACAGAACGCCAGTTAGCTGATTACTATTTGGCTGATCCTGAAATCTATAAAAAAACAGTGGAGGCTCTCCCAAGTGAGAAACGCTTGAATTCAGATGGCAATCGTCTATCCGAATCAGAACTGTATAACAATGCGGTCGATAGTGTCCAAGCGAGTCAACTAAACTATACAGAGGATAAAAAGAAAGAAATCTATCTTTTTAGTCAGTTAAATGCCGTTGGAAACTTTGCGACAGGAACCATTGTGACAGATGCCTTGACAGACACCCAGATTGCTCTGATTGCCTCTGCTTCGAAACAATTACCCGGCATCAGTATCTCAACTTCTTGGGATCGAAAAGTTTTAGAGACTTCCCTTTCTTCTATAGTAGGTAGTGTATCAAGTGAAAAAGCTGGTCTCCCAGCGGAAGAAGCAGATGCTTATCTTAAAAAAGGTTACTCTCTAAATGACCGTGTTGGGACCTCTTACCTAGAAAAGCAATACGAGGAAACCTTGCAAGGTAAACGCTCAGTGAAGGAAATTCATCTAGACAAGTACGGAAACATGGAAAGTGTCGAAAATATCGAAGCTGGTACCAAAGGGAATAATATTAAACTGACTATTGATTTGGCCTTCCAAGATAGCGTGGATGATTTGCTGAAAAGTTATTTCAATTCAGAGTTGGGGAATGGTGGAGCCAAGTATTCTGAAGGTGTCTATGCAGTCGCCCTTAACCCAAAAACAGGTGCTGTTTTGTCTATGTCAGGGATTAAACATGACTTGAAAACGGGAGAGTTGACGCCGGATTCCTTGGGAACGGTAACCAATGTCTTTGTTCCAGGTTCGGTTGTCAAGGCGGCGACCATCAGCTCAGGTTGGGAAAATGGAGTCTTGTCAGGAAATCAGACCTTGACAGACCAGTCTATTGTCTTTCAAGGTTCAGCTCCAATTAATTCTTGGTATACTGCCTTTTCTGGGCCAATGCCGATTACAGCGGTTCAAGCTCTGGAGTATTCATCCAATACTTATATGGTCCAAACAGCCTTAGGTCTTATGGGGCAAACCTATCAACCAAATATGTTTGTCGTCACCAGCAATCTAGAGTCTGCTATGGGTAAATTGCGTTCAACCTTTGGCGAATATGGCTTGGGGTCTGCGACCGGGATTGACCTACCAGATGAATCTACTGGATTTATTCCCAAAGAGTATAACTTTGCCAATTTCATTACCAATGCCTTTGGGCAGTTTGATAACTATACGCCGATGCAGTTGGCTCAGTATGTAGCAACTATTGCAAATGATGGTGTTCGTGTGGCTCCTCGTATTGTTGAAGGCATTTATGGTAATAATGATAAGGGAGGCCTAGGCGACTTGATTCAGCAACTGCAACCGACAGAGATGAATAAGGTCAATATATCCGACTCCGATATGAGTGTCTTGCATCAAGGTTTTTATCAGGTTGCTCATGGGACTAGTGGATTGACAACTGGACGTGCCTTTTCAAATGGTGCCTTGGTATCCATTAGCGGAAAAACGGGTACAGCCGAAAGCTATGTGGCAGATGGTCAGCAAGCAACCAATACCAATGCGGTGGCCTATGCTCCATCTGATAATCCCCAAATCGCTGTTGCAGTGGTCTTTCCTCATAATACCAATCTAACAAATGGTGTAGGACCTTCCATTGCGCGTGATATTATCAATCTGTATCAAAAATACCATCCGATGAACTAGAAAGGAAATTATGCTTTATCCAACACCCATTGCCAAGCTGATTGACAGTTATTCCAAGTTACCAGGTATCGGGATTAAGACGGCTACGCGTCTGGCCTTTTATACGATTGGGATGTCTGATGACGATGTCAATGAATTTGCAAAAAATCTCCTTTCTGCTAAGAGAGAATTGACCTACTGTTCCATCTGCGGTCGCCTGACTGATGACGATCCTTGCTCTATCTGTACCGATCCGACTCGTGACCAGACAACGATTTTAGTTCTCGAAGATAGTCGCGATGTGGCAGCCATGGAGAACATCCAAGAATACCATGGACTCTATCATGTCTTACATGGTCTTATTTCTCCCATGAATGGCATCAGTCCAGATGATATCAATCTCAAGAGTCTCATGACTCGTCTGATGGATAGTGAAGTTTCAGAAGTAATCGTAGCAACCAATGCCACAGCAGATGGCGAAGCAACTTCCATGTATCTTTCACGTTTGCTCAAACCAGCTGGGATCAAGGTTACGCGCCTGGCACGAGGTCTTGCTGTGGGGGCAGATATCGAGTATGCGGACGAAGTGACACTCTTACGAGCCATTGAAAATCGAACAGAGCTGTAAGTCTGGACAAATTAACAAACTCAATTCATTTATATAAAAAATCAAGGAGACCGATATTTTTTATCGTTCTCTTTTTAGATTTATTGAAGACCAGTATCAGGTTCAAGTTTCAAAAAAGAAGCAAATATGATATACTAAAGAACGAGTATTCTATTAGAATTGGAACAAATAATATGAAACAAACGATTATTCTTTTATACGGTGGACGTAGTGCAGAGCGTGAAGTCTCTGTTCTTTCAGCTGAGAGTGTGATGCGTGCGGTCAACTACGACCGTTTCACAGTCAAGACTTTCTTCATCAGCCAGTCGGGTGATTTTATTAAAACGCAAGAATTTAGCCAGACTCCAGGTCAAGAGGATCGTCTTATGACCAATGAAACCATTGATTGGGATAAGAAAGTTGCACCAAGTGCTATATACGAAGAGGGAGCAGTGGTCTTTCCAGTCCTTCATGGTCCGATGGGAGAGGATGGCTCTGTTCAAGGATTCTTGGAAGTTTTGAAAATGCCTTACGTCGGTTGTAACATCTTGTCATCTAGCCTTGCCATGGATAAAATCACGACCAAGCGTGTTCTGGAATCTGCTGGTATTGCACAAGTTCCTTATGTGGCTATCGTTGAAGGGGATGATATGACTGCTAAAATTGCCGAAGTGGAAGAAAAATTGACTTATCCAGTTTTCACAAAACCATCAAACATGGGTTCAAGTGTCGGTATTTCAAAATCTGAAAATCAAGAAGAACTCCGTCAAGCCTTGAAACTTGCCTTCCGATATGACAGTCGTGTCTTGGTAGAGCAAGGGGTCAATGCCCGTGAAATCGAGGTTGGTCTCTTGGGCAACTACGATGTCAAAAGCACGCTGCCAGGAGAAGTGGTCAAGGATGTAGCCTTTTATGACTACGATGCCAAGTATATTGACAACAAGATTACTATGGACATCCCAGCCAAGATTAGTGATGATGTGATAGCTGTCATGCGTCAAAATGCAGAAACGGCCTTCCGTGCCATTGGTGGTTTAGGTCTATCTCGTTGTGATTTCTTCTATACAGATAAGGGAGAAATCTTCCTAAATGAACTCAATACCATGCCAGGTTTCACCCAGTGGTCTATGTACCCACTACTTTGGGATAATATGGGAATCAGCTACCCAGAACTAATCGAGCGTTTGGTTGACCTTGCCAAGGAAAGTTTTGACAAGCGCGAAGCGCATTTGCTATAAAAATGAAAGAGAGGGTAGGAGCCAGAACCATCACTGCAAGGTGACTAGAGTTCTCGGACTTCAACCCTTTTTAAAGGAGTAGAAATGAAATTAACAATCCATGAAGTTGCCCAAGCTGTTGGAGCTAAAAATGATGTTAGTCTTTTTGCGGACGCCCAGTTAGAAAAGGCTGAGTTTGACAGTCGATTGATTGGGACTGGAGATTTATTTGTGCCCCTCAAGGGTGCGCGTGACGGTCACGACTTTATCGAAACAGCTTTTGAAAATGGCGCTGCTGTAACCTTGTCTGAGAAAGAGGTCGCAAATCATCCTTACATTCTAGTAGATGATGTTCTGACTGCCTTTCAGCAACTAGCAGCCTACTATCTTGAAAAAACAGCTGTTGATGTCTTTGCAGTTACAGGTTCAAATGGTAAGACAACGACCAAGGATATGTTGGCACACTTGCTATCAACAACCTACAAAACCTACAAAACTCAAGGCAACTACAATAACGAGATTGGCCTTCCCTACACAGTTCTCCATATGCCTGAAGGGACAGAAAAGTTGGTTTTGGAGATGGGACAGGATCACTTGGGAGATATTCATCTCTTGTCTGAATTGGCTCACCCAAAAACAGCCATCGTGACCTTGGTTGGAGAGGCTCATTTGGCCTTTTTCAAAGATCGTTCTGAAATTGCTAAAGGAAAAATGCAAATTGCAGATGGTATGGCATCGGGTTCTTTGCTTTTGGCACCGGCTGACTCTATTGTAGAGGACTACTTGCCAGCTGATAAAAAGGTGGTTCGTTTTGGGCAAGGAGCAGAGCTGGAAATCACAGACTTGATTGAGCGCAAGGACAGTCTGACCTTTAAGGCTAATTTCTTGGAACAAGCCCTAGATTTGCCAGTGACTGGTAAGTACAATGCCACTAATGCCATGATTGCGTCTTATGTTGCCCTACAAGAAGGGGTTTCAGAGGAGCAAATTCATAAGGCTTTCCAAAACCTTGAATTGACGCGTAACCGTACCGAATGGAAGAAAGCAGCCAATGGAGCAGATATCTTATCAGATGTTTACAATGCCAATCCAACTGCTATGAAGCTGATTTTAGAGACTTTCTCTGCCATTCCAGCCAATGAAGGTGGCAAAAAAATCGCTGTCTTGGCGGACATGAAGGAACTTGGTGACCAGTCAGTTCAGCTCCATAACCAGCTGATTTTGAGCCTCTCGCCAGATGTGCTGGATACCGTGATTTTCTATGGAGACGACATTGCAGAATTGGCCCAATTGGCTAGTCAAATGTTCCCAATCGGCCACGTTTACTACTTCAAGAAAACAGAAAACCAAGACCAATTTGAAGACCTAGTTAAGCAGGTCAAGGAAAGTCTAGGAGCTAATGATCAAATCTTACTCAAGGGCTCTAACTCCATGAATTTAGCTAAGCTGGTAGAAAGTTTAGAAAATGAATGCAAGTGATTTTGTTAAACATTTACGTATTTCTAAATCCATTTTTCTTACATTGCATGGTATAATAAAATGCAGGAAAATTTTGAATCATGAGGAATACTAGATGAATTTATGGGATATTTTCTTTACGACCCAAGCAACAGAGCCACCCAAGTTTGATCTTTATTGGTATGTCAGTATATTTACACTCTTGGCCTTGACCTTTTATACAGCCTATCGTTATCGTGAAAAGAAGGTTTACCAACGATTTTTCCAAATATTGCAGGCCGTTCAGTTAATCCTTCTTTATGGTTGGTATGGGGTCAATCATATGCCACTGTCAGAAAGTTTACCCTTTTACCATTGCCGTATGGCTATGTTTGTGGTGCTCGTGCTTCCTGGTCAGTCTAAATATAGGCAGTATTTTGCATTACTAGGAACATTTGGGACATTAGCTGCCTTTGTTTATCCAGTGCCAGATCCCTATCCTTTTCCACATATTGCCATTTTGTCCTTTATCTTTGGGCACTTAGCTCTCTTGGGGAACTCACTGGTTTATCTCTTGAGACAGTACGATGCGAGAATGTTAGATGTGAAAAGAATTTTTCTTATGACCTTTGCCCTAAATGCCTTGATTTTTGTGGTCAATTTAGTAACAGGTGGTGATTACGGATTCTTGACAAAACCGCCATTGGTTGGAGATCACGGCTTAGTAGCTAATTATTTGATTGTTTCTCTGGCCTTGTCAGCAGCCATTACTTTGACAAAAAAAATCTTGGAACTATTTTTAGAACAAGAAGCAGAAAAAATGATTGCAAAGAAAGCTTAGAAATGAGCTTTCTTTTTTGTAGAATAGACAGATTGTTGACAAAGTTTACAGTGAATGAATTTCTGAACAGAAAAACTAAAAAATTGGCTGGTAAATTTAGGGAAAAACTGAGCACGATGAGATTTTTTGTGTTATAATATTCTGTGAATAGCTATGCCTACGTTTAGCTATTGAATATTACGAAGTTAGAAACTTGGAAGATAGAGAGGATGCGATGTAATGGCTAGAGAAGGCTTTTTTACAGGTCTAGATATTGGAACAAGCTCTGTCAAGGTGCTTGTAGCCGAGCAGAGAAATGGTGAATTAAATGTAATTGGCGTGAGTAATGCCAAAAGTAAAGGTGTAAAGGATGGAATTATTGTTGATATTGATGCAGCAGCAACTGCTATCAAATCAGCAATTTCCCAAGCAGAAGAAAAAGCAGGCATCTCAATTAAATCAGTGAATGTTGGTTTACCAGCTAATCTCTTACAGGTAGAACCAACTCAAGGAATGATTCCAGTAACATCTGATACCAAGGAAATTATGGATCAAGATGTCGAAAATGTTGTCAAATCAGCTTTGACAAAGAGTATGACACCTGATCGTGAAGTTATCACATTCATTCCTGAGGAATTTATTGTGGATGGTTTTCAAGGGATTCGTGACCCACGTGGTATGATGGGGGTTCGCCTTGAAATGCGTGGTTTACTTTATACAGGCCCTCGCACTATTTTACATAACCTACGTAAGACAGTTGAACGTGCAGGTGTTCAGGTTGAAAATATTATTATTTCACCACTAGCAATGGTTCAATCTATTTTGAATGAAGGTGAACGTGAATTTGGTGCTACAGTGATTGATATGGGTGCAGGTCAAACGACTGTCGCTACAATCCGTAACCAAGAACTTCAGTTTACCAATATTCTCCAAGAAGGCGGAGATTATGTAACTAAGGATATCTCTAAAGTCTTGAAGACATCACAGAAACTAGCCGAAGGTTTGAAATTAAACTATGGAGAGGCTTATCCTCCTCTCGCAAGTAAAGAAACATTCCAAGTCGAAGTGATCGGGGAAGTAGAACCTGTTGAAGTAACAGAAAATTACTTGTCAGAGATTATTTCTGCACGAATTAAGCATATTTTTGAACAAATCAAACAAGACTTAGACAGAAGACATTTATTGGATCTTCCTGGTGGCATTGTTTTGATTGGTGGAACCGCTATTTTACCGGGTATTGTGGAACTTGCTCAAGAAGTTTTTGGTGTTCGTGTCAAGCTTTATGTTCCAAACCAAGTTGGTATTCGCAATCCAGCCTTTGCGCATGTGATTAGTCTATCAGAATTCGCGGGACAATTGACAGAAGTACATCTCTTGGCTCAACGAGCAGTCAAGGGTGATGAAGGATTATTCCAACAACCGCTTAGTTTTGGGGGAATGATTCAGAAAACAGCTCAGTTTGTACAATCAACGCCTGTTCAACCAGCCCCTGCTCCAGAAGTAGAGCCGGTGGCGCCTACAGAACCAATGGCGGATTTCCAACAATCTTCACAAAATAAACCGAAATTAGCAGATCGTTTCCGTGGCTTGATCGGAAGCATGTTTGACGAATAAAGAGGAAAAATAAATTATGACATTTTCATTTGATACAGCTGCTGCTCAAGGTGCAGTGATTAAAGTAATTGGTGTCGGTGGAGGTGGTGGCAATGCCATCAACCGTATGGTCGACGAAGGTGTTACAGGCGTAGAATTTATCGCAGCAAACACAGATGTACAAGCATTGAGTAGTACAAAAGCTGAGACTGTTATTCAGTTGGGACCTAAATTGACTCGTGGTTTGGGTGCAGGAGGTCAACCTGAGGTTGGTCGTAAAGCTGCTGAAGAAAGCGAAGAAACATTGACGGAAGCTATCAGTGGCGCAGATATGGTCTTCATCACTGCTGGTATGGGAGGAGGCTCTGGAACTGGAGCTGCTCCTGTTATTGCTCGTATCGCCAAAGATTTAGGTGCTCTTACAGTTGGTGTTGTAACACGTCCGTTTGGTTTTGAAGGAAGCAAACGTGGACAATTTGCTGTAGAAGGAATCAATCAACTTCGTGAGCATGTAGATACTCTATTGATTATTTCAAACAACAACTTGCTTGAAATTGTTGATAAGAAAACTCCACTTCTTGAAGCTCTTAGCGAGGCAGATAACGTTCTTCGTCAAGGTGTTCAAGGAATTACCGATTTGATTACCAATCCAGGATTGATTAACCTTGACTTTGCCGATGTGAAAACAGTTATGGCAAATAAAGGGAATGCTCTTATGGGTATTGGTATCGGTAGTGGAGAAGAACGTGTGGTTGAAGCAGCACGTAAGGCAATTTACTCTCCACTTCTTGAAACAACAATTGATGGAGCAGAAGATGTGATTGTCAACGTAACTGGTGGTCTTGACTTAACCTTGATTGAGGCAGAAGAGGCTTCACAAATTGTGAACCAGGCAGCAGGTCAAGGAGTAAACATCTGGCTCGGTACTTCAATTGATGAAAGTATGCGTGATGAAATTCGTGTAACAGTTGTCGCAACGGGTGTTCGTCAAGACCGCGTAGAAAAGGTAGTAGCTCCACAAGCTAGACCTACTACCAACTACCGTGAGACAGTAAAACCAGCTCATTCACATGGCTTTGATCGTCATTTTGATATGGCAGAAACAGCTGAATTGCCAAAACAAAATCAACGTCGCTCGGAACAAGCTCAAGGATCTGCTTTTGGTGATTGGGATTTACGTCGCGAGACAATTGTTCGTCCGACTGATTCAGTAGTGTCACCGGTAGAACGTTTTGAAATTCCAAATTCACAAGATGAAGATGAGTTGGATACACCTCCATTTTTCAAAAATCGTTAAGTAAATGAATGTAAAAGAAAATACAGAACGTGTTTTTCGAGAAGTCGCAGAAGCAAGTCTGAGTGCTCATCGCGAGAGTGGCTCAGTCTCTGTCATTGCAGTTACCAAGTATGTAGATGTACCGACAGTGGAAGCATTGCTTCCGCTAGGGGTTCATCATATCGGTGAAAATCGTGTAGATAAGTTTCTAGAGAAATATCAAGCTTTAAAAGATCGAGATGTGACTTGGCATTTGATTGGTACCTTGCAAAGACGTAAGGTGAAAGATGTCATTCAATACGTTGATTATTTCCATGCATTGGATTCAGTAAAGCTAGCAGAGGAAATCCAAAAAAGAAGTGACCGAGTCATCAAGTGTTTCCTTCAAGTAAATATTTCTAAAGAAGAAAGTAAACACGGCTTTTCGAGAGAAGAATTATTGGAAGTCTTGCCAGAGTTAGCCAAACTAGATAAGATTGAATATGTTGGTTTAATGACGATGGCACCTTTTGAGGCTAGCAGTGAGCAGTTGAAAGAAATTTTCAAGGCGACCCAAGATTTACAAAAAGAAATCCAAGAAAAACAAATTCCAAATATGCCTATGACCGAGTTAAGTATGGGAATGAGTCGTGATTATAAAGAAGCGATTCAATTCGGTTCCACCTTTGTTCGTATAGGTACAGCATTTTTTAAGTAGGAGAGAACCATGTCTTTAAAAGATAGATTCGATAGATTTATAGATTATTTTACGGAGGATGAGGACCTAAGTCTCCCTAATGAAAAACGAGATGAGCCTATTTTAACTCCAGTAAATTCTACACAGGAAAAGGCTCTCTCAACGAATCAAACACCAAGCACAAGTAGTACAAAAGAAAATAATATTACTAGACTGCATGCACGTCAACAAGAGTTAGCAAAGCAAAATCAGCATTCTACTGAAAAAGTAACAATTGATGTTCGTTATCCTAGAAAATATGAAGATGCGATAGAAATTGTTGATTTATTAGCAGGAAACGAAAGTATTTTGATTGATTTTCAATATATGACTGAAGTGCAAGCTCGTCGTTGTTTAGATTATCTGGATGGAGCTTGCCATGTTCTAGCTGGAAATTTGAAAAAGGTAGCTTCTACCATGTACCTGTTGACACCAGTGAATGTTATTGTAAATGTTGAAGATATTCGTTTACCAGATGAAGATCAACAGGGTGAGTTTGATTTTGATATGAGACGAAATAGAGTACGATGATGATTTTTTTAATTCGTTTGATTTATAATGCAGTGGATATTTACTCCCTGATTTTGGTAGCCTTTGCTGTCATGTCTTGGTTTCCAGGTGCCTATGAATCAAGTTTGGGTCGTTGGATTGTAGCATTGGTAAAACCAGTGCTTGCTCCTTTGCAACGCCTGCCTTTACAGATAGCAGGTCTTGATTTATCTGTTTGGGTTGCGATTGTTTTGATTCGATTTTTAGGAGAAAACCTAGTCCGTTTTCTGGCGATGATAGGATGAATAAAGGGATTTACCAGCATTTCTCCATAGAAGATCGTCCCTTTCTTGATAAGGGAATGGAATGGATAAAGAAGGTAGAAGATAGCTATGCTCCTTTTTTAACTCCTTTTATCAATCCTCATCAGGAGAAGCTATTAAAAATTTTGGCCAAAACCTATGGTCTTGCTTGTAGCAGTAGTGGGGAATTCGTCTCGAGTGAGTATGTTCGAGTTTTATTATATCCAGATTATTTTCAGCCAGAGTTTTCAGATTTTGAAATATCTCTCCAGGAAATAGTGTATTCCAATAAATTTGAACACTTAACGCATGCTAAGATTTTAGGGACAGTCATCAATCAATTGGGAATTGAACGGAAACTTTTTGGAGATATCCTAGTAGATGAAGAACGGGCGCAGATTATGATTAATCAGCAGTTTCTTCTTCTCTTTCAAGATGGATTAAAGAAAATTGGCCGTATACCCGTGTCGCTGGAGGAACGTCCTTTCACCGAGAAAATAGATAAGCTAGAACAGTATAGAGAGCTGGATTTATGCGTGTCTAGTTTTAGATTAGATGTTCTTTTATCAAATGTTTTAAAACTATCTAGAAATCAAGCAAACCAGTTGATTGATAAGAAACTTGTCCAAGTAAATTATCATATGGTAGACAAATCAGATTATACTGTTCAAGTTGGAGACTTGATTAGTGTGAGAAAATTTGGGCGTTTGAGGTTGCTTCAAGATAAGGGACAGACTAAAAAAGAGAAGAAAAAAATAACAGTCCAGTTATTATTAAGTAAGTGAGGAAAAATATGCCAATTACATCGTTAGAAATCAAAGATAAAACCTTTAGCACACGTTTTAGAGGTTTTGATCCAGAAGAAGTAGATGAATTTTTAGATATTGTAGTTCGTGATTATGAAGATTTAGTTCGTTCTAATCATGATAAGGATTTACATATTAAAAATTTGGAAGAGCGTTTGTCTTACTTTGATGAGATGAAAGATTCGTTGAGCCAGTCTGTATTGATTGCCCAAGATACAGCTGAGAGAGTGAAACAAACAGCACACGATCGTTCAAATAATATTATTCATCAAGCTGAACAGGATGCACATCGATTATTGGAAGAAGCCAAATACAAGGCAAATGAAATTCTTCGTCAGGCTGCTGATAATGCTAAGAAAGTTGCTGTTGAAACCGAAGAATTGAAGAACAAGAGTCGTGTCTTCCACCAACGTCTCAAATCTACAATTGAGAGTCAGTTGGCTATTGTTGAATCTTCAGATTGGGAAGATATTCTTCGTCCAACAGCTACTTATCTTCAGACAAGTGATGAAGCCTTTAAAGAAGTTGTTAGCGAAGTACTTGGAGAACCGATTCCAGCTCCAATTGAGGAAGAACCAATTGATATGACACGTCAATTTTCTCAAGAAGAAATGACAGAGTTACAGGCTCGTATTGAGGCAGCCAATAAAGAATTGGCTGAATTTGAAGCTCAAGCTAAACAGGAAGTGGAAAACCCAACTCCTGTATCGAGTCCTCAAATTGAAGAAGAGACAGCTCATCCAGTTGGTCCAATGTATGAAGAACCAGAAGTAGCTCCAGTACATCCTTCGGCTCCAACACCAGCTACAGAAACGTTTGATTCAGCACCAGGATTTGAAGCACCGCAAGAATCCGTTACAATTTTATAAGAAATAATCTGAGAACAATATCTTATCCTTATATTTCCAGCGAGCAGGAGATGGTGTGAGTCCTGTAATCCCTATTGATAAGATTATCCTCTCAAACAATCAAGTCTGAATGGAGTAAGATTTGACGTTCCCCACGTTACGGGATAAGAGGAAAAAAGCTGAGTCTTTTTTCGAATAAAGGTGGTACCACGATTTTCGTCCTTTTTGGAAGTCGTGGTTTTTAATTTGTTATTATTTATAAAGGAGATACCATGAAACTCAAAGATACCCTTAATCTTGGGAAAACAGCTTTCCCAATGCGTGCAGGCCTTCCGACCAAAGAGCCAGTTTGGCAAAAGGAATGGGAAGATGCAAAACTTTATCAACGTCGTCAAGAATTGAACCAAGGAAAACCTCATTTCACCTTGCATGATGGCCCTCCATACGCTAACGGAAATATCCACGTTGGACATGCTATGAACAAGATTTCAAAAGATATCATTGTTCGCTCAAAATCTATGTCAGGTTTTTACGCACCATTTATCCCGGGTTGGGACACTCATGGTCTGCCAATCGAGCAAGTTTTGGCAAAACAAGGTGTCAAACGTAAAGAAATGGACTTGGTTGAGTACTTGAAACTTTGCCGTGAATACGCTCTTTCTCAAGTAGATAAACAACGTGAAGACTTTAAACGTTTGGGGGTTTCTGGTGACTGGGAAAATCCATATGTGACTTTGACTCCTGACTATGAAGCAGCCCAAATCCGTGTATTTGGTGAGATGGCTAATAAAGGTTATATCTACCGTGGTGCCAAGCCAGTTTATTGGTCTTGGTCATCCGAGTCAGCCCTTGCTGAAGCGGAGATTGAATACCATGATTTGGTTTCAACTTCCCTTTACTATGCCAACAAGGTAAAAGATGGCAAAGGTGTTCTAGATACAGATACTTATATCGTCGTTTGGACAACGACTCCATTTACTATCACTGCTTCTCGTGGTTTGACTGTTGGTGCGGATATTGATTACGTCTTGGTTCAACCTGCTGGTGAAGCTCGTAAGTTTGTGGTTGCTGCAGAATTATTGACTAGCTTGTCTGAGAAGTTTGGTTGGGCTGATGTTCAAGTTTTGGCAACTTACCGTGGTCAAGAACTCAACCACATCGTAACAGAACACCCATGGGATACAGCTGTAGATGAGTTGGTTATCCTTGGTGACCATGTTACCACTGACTCTGGTACTGGTATTGTCCATACAGCCCCTGGTTTTGGTGAGGACGACTACAATGTTGGTATTGCTAATGATCTTGAAGTCGCAGTCACTGTTGACGAACGTGGTATCATGATGAAGAATGCTGGTCCTGAGTTTGAAGGTCAATTCTATGAAAAGGTAGTTCCAACTGTTATTGAAAAACTTGGTAACCTCCTTCTTGCCCAAGAAGAAATCTCTCACTCATATCCATTTGACTGGCGTACGAAGAAACCAATCATCTGGCGTGCAGTTCCACAATGGTTTGCCTCAGTTTCTAAATTCCGCCAAGAAATCTTGGACGAAATTGAAAAAGTGAAATTCCACTCAGAATGGGGTAAAGTTCGTCTTTACAATATGATTCGTGACCGTGGCGACTGGGTTATCTCTCGTCAACGTGCTTGGGGTGTTCCACTTCCTATCTTCTATGCTGAAGATGGTACAGCTATCATGACTGCTGAAACGATTGAACATGTGGCTCAACTCTTTGAAGAACATGGTTCAAGCATTTGGTGGGAACGTGATGCCAAAGACCTCTTACCAGAAGGATTTACTCATCCAGGTTCACCAAATGGCGAATTCAAGAAAGAAACAGACATCATGGACGTTTGGTTTGACTCAGGTTCATCATGGAATGGAGTTGTGGTAAACCGTCCTGAATTGACTTACCCAGCAGACCTTTACCTAGAAGGTTCAGACCAATACCGTGGTTGGTTCAACTCATCACTCATCACATCTGTTGCCAACCATGGTGTAGCACCTTACAAGCAAATCTTGTCACAAGGTTTTGCCCTTGACGGTAAAGGTGAGAAGATGTCTAAATCTCTTGGAAATACCATTGCTCCAAGTGATGTTGAAAAACAATTTGGTGCTGAAATCTTGCGTCTTTGGGTAACAAGTGTTGACTCAAGTAATGACGTGCGTATTTCTATGGATATCTTGAGCCAAGTCTCTGAAACTTACCGTAAGATTCGTAATACTCTTCGTTTCTTGATTGCCAACACATCTGACTTTAACCCAGCTCAAGATACAGTCGCTTACGATGAGCTTCGTTCAGTTGATAAGTACATGACGATTCGCTTTAACCAGCTTGTCAAGACCATTCGTGATGCCTATGCGGACTTTGAATTCTTGACAATCTACAAGGCCTTGGTGAACTTTATCAACGTTGACTTGTCAGCCTTTTACCTTGATTTTGCTAAGGACGTTGTTTACATCGAAGGTGCTAAATCATTGGAACGCCGTCAAATGCAGACTGTTTTCTATGACATTCTTGTCAAAATCACCAAACTCTTGACACCAATTCTTCCTCACACTGCGGAAGAAATCTGGTCATACCTTGAGTTTGAAGCCGAAGATTTTGTTCAATTGTCAGAATTGCCAGAAGCGGAAACTTTTGCTAATCAAGAAGAAATCTTGGATACATGGGCAGCCTTTATGGACTTCCGTGGACAAGCTCAAAAAGCATTGGAAGAAGCTCGTAATGCAAAAGTAATCGGTAAATCACTTGAAGCACACTTGACAGTTTATCCAAATGAAGTTGTGAAAACTCTACTCGAAGCAGTAAACAGCAATGTAGCTCAACTTTTAATCGTGTCTGAATTGACCATCGCAGAAGGGCCAGCTCCAGAAGCTGCCGTTAGCTTCGAAGATGTCGCCTTCACTGTTGAACGCGCTGCAGGCCAAGTATGTGACCGTTGCCGTCGCATAGACCCAACAACAGCAGAACGCAGCTACCAGGCAGTCATCTGTGACCACTGTGCAAGCATCGTAGAAGAAAACTTCGCGGACGCAGTCGCAGAAGGATTTGAAGCGAAATAGTTTCGAGTAGTCTGGAGAATATTCATGAATTGAGTGTTTTAACTAGTTATGGTATAATATTTAGTATAAAATATTAAAGGAGATTTATTATGAAGTCAAAAGCTTTAGCACTTTATAGTGGTATTGTTGGTTTAGTAGGTGGAATATACTTGCTTATTGCCCCATTTCTTTTACTAGCAGCAGTTGTGAGTACAGCTGCTACAGCAACAGCTACACAGAGTCCTGAATTAACTGCATCTACAACAGTTGCAGGAGTTGCAGGAGTTTTACTTCCAACCGTTTTAAAAATTGCTATTTTAGTTTTAGGAATTGTTGCGATTGTATACTATAAGGGAGAAAGTCGTGTTGGTTCGGCTCCTTCTGTCCTATTAATCGTAGGTGGAGCAGTTGGCTTGATTCCAGCCCTTGGTTGGGTAGGAGGAATCCTAGCAATTATCGGTGGTTCACTATTTTTAGGAAGTCTCAAAAAATTCAAAGTTGAAGGATAAAAAATAAGGAAAAGGATTGTCAAACAGTCCTTTCCTTTTTGGTTTTGACTAGCTTTTTTGTGAAAAATTGTGTAAAATAGAATAGATAAACGAGGGGAAACCTCGGAAAATTTAAAGGAGAATCCATCTAATGGTAAAATTGGTTTTTGCTCGCCACGGTGAGTCTGAATGGAACAAAGCTAACCTTTTCACTGGTTGGGCTGATGTTGATTTGTCTGAAAAGGGAACACAACAAGCGATTGACGCTGGTAAATTGATCAAAGAAGCTGGTATCGAATTTGACCAAGCTTACACTTCAGTATTGAAACGTGCTATCAAAACAACGAACTTGGCTCTTGAAGCTTCTGACCAATTGTGGGTTCCAGTTGAAAAATCATGGCGCTTGAACGAACGTCACTACGGTGGTTTGACTGGTAAAAACAAAGCTGAAGCTGCTGAGCAATTTGGTGATGAGCAAGTTCACATCTGGCGTCGTTCATACGATGTATTGCCTCCAAACATGGACCGTGATGATGAGCACTCAGCTCACACTGACCGTCGTTACGCTTCACTTGACGACTCAGTTATCCCAGATGCTGAAAACTTGAAAGTGACTTTGGAACGTGCCCTTCCTTTCTGGGAAGATAAAATCGCTCCAGCTCTTAAAGATGGTAAAAACGTATTCGTAGGAGCTCACGGTAACTCAATCCGTGCCCTTGTAAAACACATCAAAGGTTTGTCAGATGACGAAATCATGGACGTGGAAATCCCTAACTTCCCACCATTGGTATTCGAATTCGACGAAAAATTGAACGTAGTTTCTGAATACTACCTTGGAAAATAAAAAATTGTAAGTCTAGAATTGATTTCTAGGCTTTTTATGTTAGTATGGTAGTATGATAAGTAATAAAAAACAAGATTATGTACTGACCTACAAGCAACCAGCGTCAACAACATATAAGGGTTGGGAAGAAGAGGCCTTACCGATAGGTAATGGTTCTTTAGGGGCAAAAATATTTGGTCTTATAGGGGCTGAACGGATTCAATTCAATGAAAAAAGTCTCTGGTCTGGTGGTCCACTTCCTGATAGTTCCGATTATCAGGGTGGAAATCTTCAGGACCAGTATGGTTTTTTAGGTAAGATTCGGCAGGCTTTGGAGAAGAGAGACTACAATACTGCTAAGGAACTGGCTGAACAGCACCTGGTCGGGCCCAAAACGAGTCAATATGGGACCTATCTGTCTTTTGGGGATATTCATATTGAGTTTAGCAAGCAAGGCAAGACTTTGTCTCAGGTGACGGATTACCAGAGACAGCTGAATATCAGTAAGGCGCTTGCGACGACTTCTTATGTCTATAAGGGAACGAAATTTGAACGTGAAGCTTTTGCGAGTTTTCCAGATAATCTCTTGGTTCAGCGCTTTACTATGGAAGGGGCGGAAACTCTAGATTTTACTATAGAACTGTCGCTGAGTCGTGATTTGGCTTCTGATGGAAAGTATGAGCAGGAGAAGTCTGATTATAAGAAATGCCAGCTGGATATCTCTGCTTCTCATATCTTGATGAAGGGGCGGGTCAAGGACAATGCCCTCCAATTTGCTAGTTGTCTAGCTTGGGAAACAGATGGGGATATTAGAGTTTGGTCAGATAAGGTTCAGATATCAGGAGCCAGTTATGCCAATCTTTTCTTGGCTGCTAAGACTGATTTTGCCCAAAATCCTGCTAGTAATTATCGCAAGAAAATAGATTTAGAGCAACAGGTAAAGGACTTAGTGGATATAGCTAAAGAAAAGGGCTATACCCAATTGAAATCAAGGCATATTGAGGACTACCAAGCATTATTCCAGCGTGTTCAATTGGATTTGGAAGCTGATGTTGACGTATCCACTACAGATGATTTGCTAAAAAATTATAAGCCACAAGAGGGACAGGCTTTGGAGGAGCTGTTCTTCCAGTATGGACGGTATTTATTGATTAGTTCTTCTAGAGACTGTCCAGATGCTCTACCAGCTAACCTACAAGGGGTCTGGAATGCGATCGACAATCCTCCTTGGAATTCGGACTATCACCTGAATATCAACTTGCAGATGAATTATTGGCCAGTCTATGTTACCAATCTACTAGAGACGGCCTTTCCGGTTATCAACTATGTAGATGATTTGCGTGTCTATGGTCGCCTAGCAGCTGCAAGGTATGCAGGAATCGTCTCTCAGGAAGGGGAGGAGAATGGTTGGTTGGTCCATACTCAAGCGACTCCTTTTGGCTGGACGGCACCTGGTTGGGATTACTATTGGGGCTGGTCGCCAGCTGCCAATGCGTGGATGATGCAAACGGTCTATGAAGCCTATACATTTTATAGGGACCAAGACTATCTCAGGGAGAAAATTTATCCCATGTTGAGGGAAACGGTTCGTTTTTGGAATACCTTTTTACATGAGGATAAGGAGGCCCAGCGTTGGGTATCTTCTCCATCTTATTCGCCAGAACATGGGCCGATTTCGATTGGCAATACCTATGACCAATCTCTGATTTGGCAATTATTCCATGATTTTATTCAGGCTGCTCAAAAATTGAGGCTGGATGAAGACTTGTTGACGGAAGTCAAAGAAAAGTATGATTTATTAAATCCTCTTCAAATTACTCAATCTGGTCGAATCAGGGAGTGGTATGAGGAGGAAGAGCAGTATTTTCAAAATGAGAAAGTGGAAGCTCAACATCGGCATGCTTCCCATCTGGTGGGACTTTATCCTGGAACTCTCTTTAGTCATAAGGGGCAAGAGTATCTTGATGCGGCGCGTGCTAGCCTCAATGATCGTGGAGATGGGGGAACAGGCTGGTCCAAGGCTAATAAGATCAATCTCTGGGCGCGTTTGGGAGATGGCAATCGAACCCATAAATTATTAGCAGAGCAGTTAAAGACATCCACCTTGCCCAATCTTTGGTGTAGCCACCCTCCTTTTCAGATAGATGGTAATTTTGGTGCTACTAGTGGCATGGCAGAAATGTTGCTTCAGTCTCATACAGCTTATCTGGTGCCCCTAGCTGCCCTACCTGATGCATGGTCATCAGGTTCCGTTTCAGGCTTAATGGCACGTGGACATTTTGAAGTTAGTATGCGCTGGGAGGATAAAAAACTCTTACAGATGACCATTTTATCAAGAAGTGGAGGAGATTTGCGAGTTTCTTATCCAGGTATTGAAAAAAGTGTGATTGAAGTCAATCAAGAAAAAGCAGAAGTGAAATGCATGGGGAAAGATTGTATTTCAGTGGAGACTGCAGAAGGCGATATGGTTCAATTCTATTTTTAAGAAGAGGATAGAAGGCAGTGGTTTGAGACTGCCTTTTTTGAAGGATTTGAGAATGTAAGCAGTTTCCAACTAGTTGAAAAAGCGTTATAATGGTAGTAGGAAGTAATTTGTTTAAGAGAGGGTGGGTCTGATGGCTTATATTGAGATGAAACACTGTTACAAGCGTTATCAAGTTGGGGACACGGAGATTGTCGCCAATCGTGATGTGAATTTTGAGATTGAAAAAGGCGAGTTGGTGATTATCCTTGGTGCATCAGGTGCTGGTAAGTCAACAGTTCTTAATCTTCTCGGAGGAATGGACACCAATGACGAGGGGGAAATATGGATTGATGGTGTCAATATTGCAGACTATAGTTCCCACCAGAGAACCAATTACCGTAGAAATGATGTCGGTTTTGTTTTTCAGTTTTATAATCTAGTTTCCAATCTGACAGCCAAGGAAAACGTAGAACTGGCCTCAGAAATTGTGACAGATGCTTTGGATCCTGAGCAGGTCTTGACAGATGTAGGTCTGGCTCATCGTCTCAATAATTTTCCAGCCCAGCTTTCTGGAGGAGAGCAACAGCGAGTCTCCATTGCACGCGCGGTAGCCAAAAATCCTAAAATTCTACTTTGTGATGAGCCAACTGGAGCCTTGGATTATCAGACGGGGAAGCAGGTTTTGAAAATTCTCCAAGATATGTCTCGTCAAAAGGGAGCGACGGTGATTATCGTGACCCATAATAGCGCGCTAGCTCCTATTGCGGATCGAGTGATTCATATGCATGATGCCAGTGTCAAGGATGTGGTGATTAACCAGCATCCTCAGGATATTGACAGTTTGGAGTACTAGCATGATTAAACGAAAAACTTATTGGAAGGACTTGATTCAGTCCTTCAGCGGCTCCAAGGGGCGTTTTTTATCCATCTTGACCTTGATGATGTTGGGCTCTCTAGCCCTAGTAGGTCTCAAAGTAACCAGCCCTAATATGGAGGCGACAGCTAATGCTTATTTAACAATTGCTCAAACCTTGGATTTGGCAGTTATGTCTAATTATGGTTTGGATCAAACAGATCAAGAAGAACTAGAACAGATAGAGGGCGCAGAGGTTGAGTTTGGCTACTTGACAGATGTGGCTATGGATAATGGTCAGGATGCCATTCGGCTGTATTCTAAACCAGAGCGAATTTCAACCTTTCAGCTAAGAGAGGGACGACTTCCGCAGTCAGACAAGGAAATCGCTTTGGAAAGTCATCTGCAGGAGCAATACAGCGTGGGACAGGAGATTAGTTTTAAAGAAAAAGAAGGCGGTCATTCCTCTTTAAAAGACCATACTTTTACCATTACTGGTTTTGTGGATTCAGCTGAAATCCTCTCTCAGCGAGATATGGGATACGCAGGAAGCGGAAGCGGGACTCTGACAGCATACGGGGTGATTTTACCTAGCCAGTTTGATCAGAAAGTCTACAATATAGCTCGTTTGAAATATCAAGATTTGTCAGGTTTAAATTCCTTTTCAGTAGCTTATGAAGAAAAATCCAAGCAACATCAGGAAGAGCTTGAACAAGCTTTATCAGATAATGGCAAGGCACGTCTGCAAGTCTTGAAAAAAGAAGGGCAAGAATCTCTCGATAAGGGGCAAGAGACTCTTGACAAGGCTCAGGCTAATTTGCAGGAAGGCAAGCGTCGTTTAGCAACTGCTCAAGCTCGTTTACAGGCTCAGGAAAGTCAACTAGCCTTGTTGCCTCAAGCTCAGAGAGAGCAGGCAAGTGTTCAACTTACCCAAGCCAAGCAGGAATTGAGTAAGGAAGAGGATAAACTAAAGCAGGCTGAACAAAATTTAGCCCAAGAAAAGGAAAAATTAGAAAAACATCAGCAAGTCTTGGATGATTTAGCTGAGCCCAAGTATCAGGTCTATAATCGTCAGACCATACCAGGTGGTCAGGGATATCTCATGTACAGCAATGCTTCAGCCAGTATTCGGGCAGTGGGCAATATCTTTCCTGTAGTTCTTTATGCCGTTGCAGCCATGGTGACCTTTACAACCATGACTCGCTTTGTGGATGAAGAGCGAACACATGCAGGGATTTTTAAGGCTTTGGGCTATCGCAGTAAGGATATTATCGCTAAATTTCTCCTCTACGGTCTAGTAGCTGGGACTGTCGGAACAGCTCTAGGTAGCATACTTGGTCATTATTTGCTAGCCAGTGTGATTTCAAGTGTCATTACAAAAGGCATGGTAGTGGGAGAAACCCAGATTCAGTTCTATTGGACTTATAGTTTACTGGCTCTTGGCTTGAGTTGGTTAGCGAGTGTGTTACCGGCCTATCTGGTGGCTCGGAGGGAACTTCACGATGAAGCAGCCCAGCTTTTACTGCCTAAACCTCCTGTCAAAGGAGCTAAAATCTTACTGGAGCGCATCGGTTTTATCTGGCGTCGTCTCAGTTTTACCCATAAGGTAACAGCCCGCAATATTTTTCGTTATAAGCAACGGATGTTGATGACAATCTTTGGTGTGGCAGGTTCTGTAGCCCTGCTCTTTGCAGGCTTGGGAATCCAATCCTCTGTAGCAGGAGTTCCGTCTAGACAGTTTCAACAAATCCAACAGTATCAAATGATTGTCTCTGAAAATCCTAGTGCGACCAATCAGGACAAGGCAGAGTTGGAAGAAGTGTTGAAAGGGCAGGATATTCAAGCCTACCAGAAAATCTATTCTAAGACGCTAGACAAGGATTTCAAAGGCAAGGCTGGCCTTCAGACCATAACTCTTATGATGACAGAGAAGGAGGATTTGACACCCTTTATCCATCTGCAAAATCATCAGCAGGAGCTGACATTAAAAGATGGAGTTGTCATCACAGCTAAACTAGCCCAGTTGGCAGGTGTCAAGGTTGGGCAGACTTTAGAAATTGAAGGTAAGGAACTAAAGGTCGCTGCCATTGCTGAGAACTACGTTGGTCACTTTATTTATATGAGTCAAGCTAGCTATGAGCAAATTTACGGACAGCTACCCCAAGCCAACACTTATTTGGTCTCGTTAAGGGATACCAGTGCTACTAGTATCGAAAGACAGGCCGGCTTACTTATGAATCAAGCTGCGGTGTCCAGCGTTGTCCAAAATGCTTCGGCTATTCGACTCTTTGACTCCGTCGCAAGCTCACTCAATCAGACCATGACCATCTTGGTAATCGTGTCGGTTCTATTGGCTATTGTTATCCTCTACAATTTGACCAATATCAACGTGGCTGAGAGAATCCGTGAACTCTCCACTATCAAGGTTCTCGGCTTTCATAATAATGAAGTCACCTTCTACATTTACCGTGAGACGATTTTGCTGTCTCTTGTGGGAATCGTACTTGGTTTGGTATCTGGTTTCTATTTACACCAATTTTTGATTCAAATGATTTCTCCTGCGACTATTCTCTTTTATCCGCAGGTAGGCTGGGAAATCTACGTAATCCCAGTGGCAGCAGTAAGCATCATTTTGACCTTGCTTGGTTTCTTTGTCAATTATCATCTGAGAAAGGTTGATATGCTTGAAGCCTTGAAATCTGTAGAGTAAGGTAGTTATTTTTAGCTGATTGAACTTCTATTTACTCGTAAGCAAAAATCTTCCGTTTCAAAGAGTAGGGAACTCTTTGAAACGGAAGATTTTTTTCTATAGGGCTTTAGCAGCTGCAATTGCGGCTTCGAAGTTTGGTTCAGAGTTGATATTGTCCACGTATTCAACGTAGCGAATCGTATTGTCAGTATCGAGGACAAAGACTGCGCGTGCCAATAGGTGCCACTCATTGATTAAGAGAGCGTAATCACGACCAAAGGAATGGTCGAAATAGTCTGAGAGCATGATGGCATTTTCAATTCCCTCAGCACCACACCAACGTTTTTGGGCAAAAGGGAGGTCCATGGAAACAGTCAAGACAACCGTATTATCCAGTCCAGCCAGTTCTTCATTAAAACGACGCGTTTGAGTTGAGCAGATGCCTGTATCGATAGAAGGCACGACACTCAAGACTTTTTTCTTGCCATCAAAATCAGCTAGAGATTTTTTAGAAAGGTCTGTTGTAGTGAGTGAAAAATCAAGTGCCTTGTCGCCGACTTGTAGTTGTTTACCTGTAAAGCTCACAGGATTTCCGAGAAAAGTTACCATAAGATACTCCAATCTTTTTTCTTCCATTTTAGCTGAAACAGTCGGAATTTTCCAATGATTTGACCGGAAATGTGGGCATAGAAAAAACGCCAGCTCATGTGAGAATGACGTTTTTCAGAGGCTTATACTCAATGAAAATCAAAGAGCAAACTAGGAAGCTAGCCGCAGGCTGTACTTGAGTACGGCAAGGCGACGCTGACGTGGTTTGAAGAGATTTTCGAAGAGTATTATTTTGCCAATCCTTCAGCAATCTTATCAAGGTTGTATTTCATCATGTTATAGTAGCTGTCACCTTCTTTACCTTGTTCTGCGATAGAGTCAGTAAAGATTTGTGCGTAGATTGGGATGTTTGTGTCTTGTGAAACAGTCTTCATTGGACGGTCATCTACACTTGATTCTACAAAGAGTGAAGGAGTTTTTGTTTGGCGAAGTTTTTCAACCAAGGTCTTGATTTGGTCAGGAGTTCCTTCTTCTTCAGTATTGATTTCCCAGATATAGGCACTTGGGACACCGTAGGCTTTAGAGAAGTATTTGAAGCATCCTTCACTGGTTACGATCAATTTCTTCTCAGCAGGGATATTGTTAAATTTCTCCTTAGCTTCCTTGTCAAGTTTGTCTAGCTTATCAGTATATTCTTTAAGATTTTTTTCGTAGAATTCCTTGTTGCTAGGGTCTTTAGCGCTCAATTGTTTTGCGATATTTTTAGCAAAGATCATACCGTTTTCAAGGTTAAGCCAAGCGTGTGGGTCTTCTTTGCCTTTTTCGTTTTGACCTTCAAGGTAGATAACATCAACGCCTTCGCTGACTGCAAAGTAGTCTTTGTTTTCAGTTTTCTTGGCATTTTCTACCAATTTTGTAAACCAAGCATTGCCACCTGTTTCAAGGTTGATACCGTTATAGAAAATCAAATCAGCTTGAGAAGTTTTCTTAACGTCTTCAGGAAGTGGTTCGTATTCGTGTGGGTCTTGACCAACAGGAACGATACTGTGAAGATCAATCTTATCACCAGCAATATTTTTAGTAATATCAGCGATGATTGAATTTGTAGCAACAACTTTTAGTTTTTGACCAGAAGCTGCATCTTTTTTTCCGCTAGCACATGCTACAAGAGCGATGACGGAAAGAAAGAGAACGAGTAATGTACCTAATTTTTTCATTAGATCCTCCAATTTATTGGGGTTTTGCCCCTTATTTTAACAAATGTTTATTTTTCAGTTTCAAATATCGTTGTTTTGGAGCGATAAAGAAGCTAATGAGAAAGAAACTAGCAGCTGTGAGCACGATACTAGAACCTGCCGCAACGTTAAAGCTATAACCGATAAAGAGTCCCAAAACTGAAGCTATCGCTCCAAAGGTTGAGGAAAGGAAAATCATGCTTTTCAGGCTATTAGCATACAGATAAGCAGTTGCAGCTGGGGTAATCAGCATGGCTACAATCAGGATAGTTCCGACACTTTGCATGGCTGTCACAGACACGAGAGTCAAGAGTACCATGAGAAGGTAGTGATAGAAATTGACAGGCATTCCCATGGCTTTAGCCAAGAGTTCATCAAAGGAAGTTATCAAGAGTTGCTTGAAGAAAATCCAGATCAACAAGAGAATGACTGCCCCAACACCCATAGTAATAAACATATCCGTATCTTGGACGGCTAGGATATTACCAAAAAGGATATGGAAAAGGTCAGTTGAACTTTTAGCGACACTAATCAAGATGATACCGAGGGCTAAGAAAGAAGAAAAGGTAATGCCGATGGCGGTATCGCTTTTGATAATCGAGTTCCCCTTGATGTAGGTAATGATGATGGCAGCTAGCAATCCAAAGACAATAGCTCCGATAAAGAAGTCAACGCCCAAGATGAAGGAGAGGGCTACACCTGGCAAGACAGCATGTGAAATGGCATCTCCCATGAGTGACATCCCGCGTAGAATGATGAAACATCCTACAGCTCCAGCTACGACCCCGACGACAATGGCTGTTATCAAGGCATTTTGTAAGAAATGGAATTTTTGCAATCCATCGATAAATTCTGCAATCATAGGTCACCTCCATTGAAAAAGAGTCGATTACCGTAAGCTTCTTTGAGATTGGCTTCGGTAAAGGTTTCTTTGGTTGGACCAAAGGCAATCACTTCTCGATTGACAAGCAAGACTTGATCGAAGTAGTGGGGAACCTTGCTGAGGTCGTGGTGGACGATGAGAACCGTCTTCCCAGCTTTTTTCAGATCTCTCAGCGTATTCATGATGATTTCCTCACTGACAGAGTCAATCCCAACAAAGGGTTCATCCAAGAGGATATAGTCGGCTTCCTGTACCAAACATCTGGCAATCAAGACCCGCTGGAATTGACCTCCAGACAGTTGACTGATTTGCCGTTCAGCATAGTCAGCTAGACCGACGATTTCAAGGGCTTCTTGCACTTTCTTCCAATGTTTAGCCTTTAAACTTCGAAAGAGAGGGATAGAGGGAAAGAGTCCTAACGAGACACATTCCTTGACCTTGATGGGAAAGTTGTAGTCGATATTGATTTTTTGTTCGACATAGGCGATTCGATGTAAGGATTTTTTAACTTCCTTGTCATCGAGAAATGCCTGACCTTGATGTGGGATAATTCCCAGCATCCCTTTTAATAATGTTGATTTTCCAGCACCGTTTGGACCAATGATACCGGTAATTGTTGGTCCTTGGAGCACTAGTGAAATATCCTTAAGTGCCAATGTTTCTTTGTAGGAGACACTGAGGTTTTCGATACGTATCATAGACTTGTATTCCTCCTGTCTCTTAATATACATTAAAAAAAAAATTAAGTCAAGTTAATTTTTGAAAAAATTAAAATAATAACTGAAAAATGATGGAAAAGGAAAGTTCATTTTTAATTGCATTCCCAAGCAATTTTTGTTAAGCTAGCAATAACTTAAAAAAAATGAAAGCGAGAACAAGATGACACGTTATCAAGACGATTTTTATGATGCTATCAATGGAGAATGGCAGAAGACGGCTGAAATCCCAGCAGATAAGTCTCAAACGGGAGGTTTTGTTGATTTAGACCAGGAAATTGAAGACTTGATGTTGGCGACAACAGACAAGTGGTTGGCAGGAGAAGAAGTGCCTGAGGATGCTATCTTGGCAAACTTTGTTAAATACCACCGCCTAGTACGTGATTTTGACAAGAGAGAAGCTGACGGTATCACACCTGTTTTGCCTCTTCTTAAAGAGTTCCAAGAATTGGAGACTTTTGCGGATTTCACAGCTAGACTAGCAGAGTTTGAACTTGCAGGAAAACCAAACTTCCTTCCTTTTGGTGTATCACCAGACTTTATGGATGCTAGAATCAATGTTCTATGGGCTAGTGCTCCAAGCACAATCCTGCCAGATACGACCTACTATGCAGAAGACCATCCTCAGCGCGAAGAGCTCTTGACTCTTTGGAAAGAAAGCAGCTCAAATCTCCTCAAGAAATATGATTTCTCTGATGAAGAAATTGAAGATTTGCTAGAAAAAAGACTAGAATTGGACCGTCGAGTTGCGGCAGTGGTGCTCTCTAATGAAGAAAGTTCAGAGTATGCTAAACTTTACCATCCATATGCTTACGAAGATTTCAAGAAATTTGCGCCTGCTCTACCTTTGGATGACTTCTTCCAAGCCGTTCTTGGACAAGTACCAGACAAGGTTATCGTAGACGAGGAACGTTTCTGGCAAGCAGCAGATCAATTCTATAGTGAAGAGGCCTGGCCTCTCCTCAAGGCAACCTTAATTTTAAGTGTTGTCAATCTCTCAACCAGCTATTTAACAGAAGAAATCCGTGTCTTGTCAGGTGCCTATAGCCGTGCGCTTTCAGGAGTTCCAGAAGCCAAAGACAAGGTCAAGGCAGCCTACCAGCTAGCACAAGGTCCTTTCAAACAAGCCTTGGGTCTCTGGTATGCCCATGAAAAATTCTCCCCAGAGGCTAAGGCAGACGTGGAGAAAAAAGTGGCAACTATGATTGATGTTTATAAGGAACGCTTGGCTAAAAATGACTGGCTGACTCCTGAAACTCGTGACAAGGCCATCGTCAAACTCAATGTTATCAAGCCTTATATCGGTTATCCAGAAGAATTGCCAGCACGATACAAGGACAAGGTAGTGGATGAGACTGCTAGTCTTTTTGACAATGCTCTAGCCTTTGCGCGTGTGGAAATCAAGCACAGTTGGAGCAAGTGGAACCAGCCTGTGGACTACAAGGAATGGGGCATGCCTGCTCATATGGTCAATGCTTACTACAATCCACAGAAGAACCTGATTGTCTTTCCAGCGGCCATTTTACAGGCTCCTTTCTATGACTTGCATCAGTCATCTTCTGCTAACTACGGGGGTATCGGGGCGGTTATTGCCCATGAAATTTCCCACGCCTTTGATACCAACGGAGCTTCCTTTGATGAAAATGGTAGCCTAAAGGATTGGTGGACAGAGAGCGACTATGCCGCCTTCAAGGAGAAAACACAAAAAGTTATTGACCAATTTGATGGACAGGATTCTTATGGAGCAACCATCAATGGTAAATTGACTGTATCAGAAAATGTGGCTGACTTGGGAGGGATCGCTGCAGCGCTTGAAGCAGCCAAGAGAGAACCAGACTTCTCAGCAGAAGAATTCTTCTACAACTTCGGTCGCATCTGGCGCATGAAAGGTCGTCCAGAATTTATGAAACTTTTGGCTAGCGTCGATGTGCATGCACCAGCCAAACTCCGTGTCAATGTACAAGTACCAAACTTCGATGATTTCTTTACAACCTATGATGTCAAAGAAGGAGACGGTATGTGGCGTTCACCAGAAGAGCGCGTGATTATTTGGTAATGCAAAAAGGTAAGTAATTAGAAAAAGGCATCCAATCAGGTCTGAAAACTTGATTGGATGCCTTTTATAATGGAAAGACTTGCTGGATAGTTTACTTAAATTGCGATAGTCATTATCATCAAAATCTTGCTAGAAAAAAGGATTAAAAGTTTTTTCGTGAGCGATAGTAGTAGCTGGACCATGTCCTGGATAGACATCATAGTTTGGTAGAGTGAAAAGTTGAGTCTGGATACTGTGAAGTAGTTGCTCCATGCTACCAGTCGGAAGGTCGGTCCGTCCGATTGTTTCACGGAACAAAGCATCTCCTGTCAAGACTAGGTGAGCATCAGGAAAGACGATAGAAACACCACCGATAGAATGTCCTGGTGTTGGTAAGACAGTGAAACGAAATTCCTCTAGTTGGTATTCTTCGTGAAAGATAAAAGTGTGTTCAGCAGGTTTTGCGACCACATCTGCCATATCATCGTGGCGAGGTAGCCCAGAGAGATTATCGACAGGAGTGTAGAGCCAGCTAGCTTCACTCTCTGCGATATAGACAGGAGGATTGCCAAAAGTCTCGCGAACCAAGTCCAGACTCATGATATGGTCATAATGGGCATGGGTCAATAGAATAGCGCAGATTGGTTTGTTGATCTTCTCGATTGTCTGACGAATGGCTTCCCAATGGCTACCAGGATCGACAACGATGAGGTGATTTTCGCCTTCTAGGTAATAGGTGTTTTCATAGGCAACAGGATTCACGGTTTTATGGATTTTCATACTAGCTCCAATCTCAAAGAATGCACTAATACTCTTCGAAAATCAAATTCAAACCGCGTCAACGTCGCCTTGCCGTACTCAAGTACAGCCTGCGGCTAGTTTCCTAGTTTGCTCTTTGATTTTCATTGAGTATAAATTAAGTATAGCACAGTTGGGGAAAATAGGTAAGGATTTAGAATGAACTTAAAAACCAGCATGACTGGATGAAGACAGGCTGGTTATCAATTTATCAATATTGGAGAGGTGTCAATTGCCCTTCATAGGTTGCATAAACTCCGTCATTAGCTTGTTTGATAGATGTGATGTTTAGAGTGCCACCGTAGTTGGCTTCTCGTTTATCGCTATATTCACTATAAGTTATCCTATTGGGCAGGTTCTGGTCGTTAGCATAGTATTGAACGACTGTTTTTTTATAGCTTTGCTGGCTGAATAGGAACAGGTAGCTAACTCCTAACACTAGGAGAGCAAAGATAGAAATAGCAGTTTTTTTCATAGGTGTTCTCCTTATAAACTAAAGGATAAAAGAAAGTATCTTGAGGATTTTTAATTTCAAAATCCAGTCAAGGTACCAGTGTATGTGACACGAGTTCCACCGTTTATCTTTCGTATATTCAATGGAATTGGGGAAGTCAGAAAGTCTTTCGGTTACAATATGGTTTCCGTTCTTCTATCTCTCCTTCTATCACCTAAGTTTAAAATCTAACTTCGTAATATATTATAGACTAATAATTCAGAATTATCAAGCAATTCTGAATTATTTTTTTCTTATTCTGTTCCAATCTAGTTTTCATATTCTTAAAAAAGTGATAAAATGGTAGGAAGAATTGGAGAGTAGAGATGCCAAAAGAAGTGAATTTAACAGGCGAAGAAGTTGTCGCTTTAACCAAAGAATATTTAACGGAAGAGGATGTCCATTTTGTCCATAAGGCCTTGGTTTATGCTGTTGAATGCCATAGTGGTCAATATCGCAAATCAGGTGAGCCTTATATCATTCACCCCATCCAAGTGGCAGGTATTTTAGCCAAGCTCAAGCTGGATGCTGTAACAGTAGCTTGTGGTTTCTTGCATGATGTGGTGGAAGATACAGATGCGACCTTGGACGATTTGGAAAGAGAGTTTGGTCCTGATGTGCGCGTGATTGTCGATGGAGTTACCAAGCTCGGTAAGGTCAAGTACAAGTCTCACGAAGAGCAATTAGCGGAAAATCATCGCAAGATGCTCATGGCCATGTCTGAGGACATCCGTGTTATCTTGGTCAAACTGTCTGACCGCTTGCACAATATGCGGACCCTGAAACATCTTCGAAAAGACAAGCAGGAGCGTATTTCCAAAGAAACCATGGAAATCTATGCCCCACTTGCCCATCGTTTGGGGATTTCCAGTGTCAAATGGGAATTGGAAGACCTATCTTTCCGTTACCTCAACCCAACGGAGTTTTACAAGATTACCCATATGATGAAGGAAAAGCGTAGGGAGCGTGAGGCCTTGGTGGATGAGGTGGTCACAAAATTAGAGGAATATACGACGGATCATCACTTGAGAGGGAAGATTTATGGTCGTCCCAAGCATATTTACTCTATTTTCCGCAAAATGCAGGATAAGAGAAAACGGTTTGAGGAAATCTATGACCTGATTGCTATTCGCTGTATTTTAGATACCCAAAGTGATGTTTATGCCATGTTGGGTTATGTGCATGAACTTTGGAAACCCATGCCTGGTCGCTTTAAAGACTATATCGCTAACCGCAAGGCCAATGGTTACCAGTCTATCCATACGACTGTTTATGGGCCAAAAGGGCCGATTGAATTCCAGATTCGAACTAAAGCCATGCACGAGGTGGCTGAGTACGGGGTTGCGGCTCACTGGGCTTATAAGAAAGGCGTTAAGGGGCAGGTTAACAGCAAGGAATCAGCTATTGGGATGAACTGGATCAAGGAGATGATGGAGCTCCAAGACCAGGCTGATGATGCCAAAGAATTTGTGGACTCGGTCAAGGAAAACTATCTGGCTGAGGAGATTTACGTCTTTACCCCAGATGGAGCTGTCCGTTCACTTCCAAAAGATTCAGGACCGATTGACTTTGCCTATGAAATCCATACAAAAGTCGGAGAAAAAGCAACTGGTGCTAAGGTCAATGGTCGTATGGTTCCACTGACAACCAAGCTCAAGACAGGGGATCAGGTTGAAATTGTTACCAACCCGAACTCCTTTGGGCCGAGCCGTGACTGGCTTAACATGGTCAAGACCAGCAAGGCCCGTAACAAGATTCGTCAGTTCTTTAAAAATCAAGATAAGGAATTGTCTGTCAACAAGGGTCGTGAGATGTTGATGGCCCAGTTCCAAGAAAACGGCTATGTAGCCAATAAATTCATGGACAAGCGCCACATGGACCAAGTTCTACAAAAGACCAGCTACAAGACAGAAGAATCCCTCTTTGCGGCCATTGGTTTTGGCGAAATTGGTGCGATTACCGTCTTTAACCGTCTGACTGAAAAGGAACGTCGTGAAGAAGAACGTGCCAAGGCCAAGGCGGAAGCAGAAGAACTTGTCAAAGGTGGCGAGGTCAAGGTTGAAAACAAAGAAACCCTCAAGGTCAAGCATGAGGGTGGTGTGGTCATTGAAGGTGCCTCAGGTCTCCTCGTGCGGATTGCCAAGTGTTGTAATCCTGTTCCTGGTGATGATATTGTCGGCTATATCACTAAGGGGCGTGGTGTGGCTATTCACCGTGTGGACTGTATGAACCTGCGTGCCCAAGAAAACTACGAGCAACGTCTCCTTGATGTGGAGTGGGAAGACCAGTATTCAAACTCAAATAAGGAGTATATGGCTCATATCGATATCTATGGTCTCAACCGTACAGGACTGTTGAACGATGTACTGCAAGTTCTTTCAAACACAACCAAGAACATCTCAACGGTCAATGCCCAACCAACCAAGGATATGAAGTTTGCTAATATCCATGTGTCCTTCGGCATTGCTAACCTCTCGACGCTGACCACGGTCGTAGATAAGATTAAGAGCGTACCAGAGGTCTATTCTGTTAAACGGACCAACGGCTAATTGGCCTAGCTCTTACTAGAAAGGCTATTATGAAAATCATTATCCAACGGGTTAAAAAAGCCCAAGTGAGTATCGAAGGTCAGGTTCAGGGAAAAATTAATCAGGGACTCTTATTGCTGGTTGGTGTTGGACCAGAGGACCAAGAGGAAGATTTGGACTATGCTGTGAGAAAACTGGTCAATATGCGGATTTTTTCAGATGCAGAAGGCAAGATGAACCTGTCTGTCAAAGATATTGAAGGAGAAATCCTCTCTATTTCTCAGTTTACCCTCTTTGCGGATACTAAGAAAGGCAATCGTCCAGCCTTTACAGGTGCAGCCAAGCCTGATATGGCATCAGACTTCTATGATGCATTCAATCAAAAATTAGCGCAAGAAGTGCCCGTTCAGACAGGCATCTTTGGAGCGGATATGCAGGTTGAGCTGGTCAATGATGGGCCAGTTACCATTATCCTAGATACTAAAAATAGATAAGAAAGACCAAGCCCAGCCGGCTTGGTTTTTCTCATCTATCATAAAATGCTCCAAAAAGAAATCGGTTCTTGATAGGGCTTGGGGAAATCTTGTTTCAGGCTTTGGCAAGTGCGATAGGAAGGGATGATGTGTCCTAGGATGAGGAGGGTATCCTGAAGGAAAAGTGGGATGCTACTTAAAAATATCAAGGAGAGAATCATCAGGCTATCCCATAGGAGGATTTGTAAGGCAAAACGCCAGAATCGCGGTCTAATCTGGGAATAGAGTTGACTAAAGTGGTCACAAAGCTGATTAGACAGATAGGTCAATAGCACAGGATGAAAGAAAATGAGCCAACCGCTATAAATTAAAATCCAATCCCAAGTAAGCCCTTCTTTAAATGTCAAAAATGCCAGCATAATTCCATCAATGACAAGGAGTTGAATAGTTTTGATGAAGATGATTTTTTTCATGCTAAAACCTCCTTTTCCTTAGAGACACTCCCATAAAGTGATGTGTTTATCGTAAAAGTCTGGATAGTTTTCTCTTAGGTAGTCAGTCGTCAGATAATATAAAGTATAATGACAAGCAGTGACGATTGGCATAAGAGTGGAAAATCGCTGAGAACTAGTGAAGGCTAAGAGAACAAATGATAGAAAGTCGCTGATGAGCACCCCTAAATAGTAGAAGCGAATCATTTTATTGATTTGAGGATAAATCTCAGCGAATTGATTTTTTAGTTGGACGACCAAGCGAAATAGCAGGAGTCCCTGAACAAGGAGGAAAATAAAACCAGTGAGCAAGAGCCAGTCGAAAGCTGTCTCGGGTCTAGTGCTAAAAAATGCAAGTAGTAGCAAATCAATGACTGCAATGGCTGCAAAATGGATTCTAAAGAGATTTTTCATAAGATGACCTCCCTCTTTTATCTAGCTTCATTCTACTCCAAAAGAATGGGAGTTACAAGTAAAATGATAAAAAATTTTAGTAAGGAGATTCTGTTAGATTTCTTTATTTGATTTTCCTCTTATTGTTTTACTTCTTCATCATTCCAGACAAATAAAGCTCCGATTGCATTGAGGATATAAAAGATATATTTTCCGATATTGGCAAAATTTCCTTGAATGGCAGCCTTTGTCAGCTGAACGAAATTGTAAATCAACCAAAAGCCCCACTGAGTTGTTAGTTTCAATGCGTTCAAAGCATTGGCAATGAGGGATAGTGCAAAGGCAATAGTTGTCACGTAGGCAAGGAGATTCATCTTTCCTCCATAGCCGATATAGTTGGTCATAAAGGCAAAGAGGAAGGCGATGATTGAAATGATGATGGCCGCCAATTTTAGCTGTTTTTGGCTCATTTGGTTGGGTCTGCCTTCTTGCGAAGCTTCCCATTTTTTTATAGCAAAGGTATAAATGAGGAAGGTGACGGGATAGGTGATAATAGCCGCCTTATTTCCAAGGATATAATCAATGGTACCAGACAAAATGGTATTAATAATACCAAAGTAATTTCCCCATTTGCTTAATTTCCCCGTGAAACGAGTGGACAACATGGAAATCCCAACGTTGGTTACGGAAATCAATCCAAAGGGAACAAGAGCTGTCCATGGTCCCCAGTCTACGAATTTGTCGAGTCGTGAGTTGAGGTAACCAGATGCGATCGCAATTCCAACGACCAAAGCAACCCCAAAGAGGTCAAACCATTTGGATGTCGCAAAAATTTTTAGTGATTTTTTCATAGGTTAAGGTATCTTTCTTGTTTTTTACATCGATTTTATAACAAAATGAAAGTAAAATCAAATAATAGAAATAAAACCCTGAAAATTAAACTTTCAGGGTTGGTAGGGGGACTTGAGAAATTAGTTGATTTTCTCGACATAGAGTTGTTTGGCAATGTCCATATTCACTTGTAAATCTTCATTTTTAGTGAGGATAGTGAAGGTATTGCTGAAGCCATCAAACTGCTTGACTTGGAGCGAATCACCGATGTGAAGTGAGTGTTTATCCAAATAATTGAGAATGTCAAAACTATCGTGCACCCGAGTCAGGTGGTAGGCGCCAGCTTCCTTGATGTCAGCTAGTGGCAGGTTATTGATTTCAACTAGGAGTTCTCCCTTGGCAGGAATGGTTCCTCCGTGGGGGCAGGTTTTAGGGAAACCTAGCAATTTATCCAGTCTTTCCACGAACAGGTCAGATACAGTGTGTTCCAAGACCTCAGCTTCCTCGTGAATCTGGTCACTTGTATAGTCTAAATGATGAACTAGAAAAACTTCAATCAAGCGGTGTTTACGATAGAGCTCAGAGACCAGTTTGAGGCCGAGGTCAGTCAGTAGATAGCCACATTCCTTGTCCTTAAGGATGAGATTTTCGCTCTTCATCCGTTTAATCATTTCAGTTACGGCAGGGGGAGAGACTTGCATGCGGGCAGCAATTTCCTTGTTGGTAATCTTATGCAAATCTATGCCAATTTCATAAATACATTTTAGATAGTCTTCTTTATTCGGGGTCATTCGCTTCCTCTTGTCTAATATCTTTATCTAGTATATCAAAAAAAGCTAGATTTCTCTAGCTGTGACTTTTTATGTTATACTTATTGCAAGAGAAAAAACGAGGAGATGGATATGACGAAAATAGCTCTTCTTTCAGATATTCATGGAAATACCACCGCCTTGGAGGCTGTTTTGGCAGATGCTCGGCAGCGAGGAGTGGACGAATACTGGCTTTTGGGAGACATTCTCATGCCAGGGACAGGGCGTAGAAAGATTTTGGACTTGTTGGACCAACTACCGATTACGGCTAGAGTTTTGGGAAACTGGGAAGACAGTCTTTGGCATGGTGTCCGTAAGGAATTGGACAGTACTCGTCCCAGCCAACGCTATCTCTTGCGCCAGTGCCAGTATGTTTTAGAGGAAATTTCCCTAGAAGAAATTGAACTGCTTCACAATCAACCTCTCCAGCTCCATCGTCAGTTTGGTGATTTGACGGTAGGAATTAGCCACCATCTTCCTGATAAGAACTGGGGGCGTGAGTTGATTCATACTGGAGCTCAAGAGGATTTTGACCGCTTGGTGACCAATCCGCCTTGCGATATTGCTGTTTATGGTCATATTCACCAGCAGTTGCTTCGTTACGGGACTGGTGGGCAATTGATTGTCAATCCGGGTTCAATTGGCCAGCCTTTCTTTCTAGATGCCCAGTTACGGAAGGACTTGCGGGCCCAGTATATGATTTTAGAGTTTGATGGCAAGGGCTTGGTAGATATGGACTTCCGACGGGTAGACTACGATGTGGCAGCTGAATTGCAGCTGGCTAAAGACCTCAAACTTCCCTATTTTGAGGTTTACTATGAAAGTCTGGTCAATGGTATCCACCATACTCATCATCAGGAATTTCTGAGAGAATTGGCCCAGAAAGAGGGTTATGATAGGGAGTTAGATGCCTGGTTGAAAAGTGGTAACGATTGACATTACAACTAAAAAGGGTATAATAATAGAAAAAGAAGAGTAGAGGCAGGGTAGCCTCGTAAAAAGGAGAAGAGGATGCAAATTCCAAGTAGATTTACCATTGCGACTCATATGCTGATAATCATTGCCCTCAAGGGGAAGGAAAGCAAGGTGACCAGTGATTTTTTAGCTGCTAGTGTCGGGGTCAATCCTGTCATTATCAGAAAGACCTTGTCCCAGTTGAAGAAGGCAGAGCTGATTTCAGTAGCGCGTGGAACAGGTGGGACAGAGATTGTCAAGGACCTCAAGGACATTAGTCTATTAGACGTTTATCAAGCGGTTGAGTGTCTTGGTAAGACTGGTCAACTCTTCAGTTTCCATGACAATCCAAATCCAAATTGCCCAGTTGGAGCCCATATTCATGATGTTTTGGATCAAAAATTGGAGAGAATCCAGCTGGCTATGGAGGCAGAGCTTGGTCAGACCAGTCTAGAGCAAGTCGTGGCCGATGCAGAGAGTCAGATGAAGGATTAAGAGGGGTAGATGCCCTCTTTTTCTCTTTAGATAATTATGATAAAATGTAGTTATTAAAGGAGGAAGAAATGTATATCGTTATAGGAATTGTATTAGCCTTTATAGTGTCATTTTGGAAGGATAATAGAAGTTTGTGGAATCCAGTATTATTCTTATTATCCCTCATTTCCAGTTATTTTTATCTAGGCTACCTTTTTTATCAAAATGGGTATGAGAAGATTCATTTCGCTTTTTTTATATTTCCCTTTATTTTACTTCCTTTTTTGCTTTTTCTGAGTGGTATCTTTTTAATCTATAATGGGGTCATTTTGTTGAAGCGAGAGGGACGTTCAAAGGCCAATTATCTCTCCATGCTCCTTGGAATAGTCATTTTGGTATTTTTTGCCTTGATTTCATTTCGATTGGGAGGTCAAAATGAATTATTTTACACCAATCACTTTCTAAACATTTTATTTGTATTCATTTTCTACTCTTATTTTATTTTTGGCTTTGCTTTTACGGGTTTTATGCTGTACTCTATCTTGTATCTCTTTATTCCTAAGAAGAAGCATTATGATTTTATTATCATTCACGGTGCTGGTTTATTAGGCGGAGAAAAGGTAACACCTTTGCTAAAGAGGAGAATTGATAAGGCCGTAGAAGCTTACCACAAGTCTAAGAATTCTAACATAAAAATTATTGCTAGTGGTGGTCAAGGAGGAGATGAAAAGATTTCTGAAGCGCAGGCCATTACAAACTATCTTCTTGAAGAGACAGATGTTCCCCAAGATGCGATTATTCTGGAGGATCAATCAAGGACTACCTACGAGAACCTTCTCTTTTCTAAGGAACTTGGCGAGAAACTGGTAGCCAAACCTCAATTCCTCTTTGTAACAAATGACTATCATGTTTTTCGTACCAGTACCTATGCGCGTAAGTTAAATATGAAGGGAGATGGCCTCGGATGTAGGACGGCAGGCTACTACATACCATCTGCTTTTATTCGGGAGTACGTAGCGCTCTGTGTTAAGATGAAATGGCTTTTCCTTGCCTTTTATGTCCTGCTATCAGTCCTCATTTTGATAGCCTACAAAGGGATTATTTGGTAGTTAGATTTTATTTAAAAAGACTTAGAATGCACATGAAAGTATGTATTCTAGGTCTTTTGTTTTGTATACATTTAATTTTCAAGAGTATTATCTATTCTTCCAGGCTTGGTAACGGGTATCAATCAATAATTGAGTGAGGCGTCCCATGGTTTCTCTTTCTTCTGGAGTGAGGGATTGAGCTTGGACGAAGAGATGACGAATGTGTTCAAGCGCCTTTAAGGAAGACAGGTCATTGATGGAGCTAATCCCAGCATCTAGAATGGTGCCAAAGAAGAGGTCGAAGTAGAGCTGGAGTTCTTCGTCAGGGACTGTGGCAACCCACTCCTTGAAGGTTTTGTCTACTTGTTGACTATCACTGTTGATTTTATCCAGTTGGACGAAGTGATTGTCCTCAATCTGCCAACTAAAGGTATCGTGCTGGGCGATACCACCCAAAGCAGTACTGTGCACGATGATTTGCTGGTTAGGGATTTCCAGCATTATACCGATAATGGAACCTTGTGGGATGAAGACCTTGGTTCTATCCATTATCCCTTGATAGCCCTCAGTTTGTGTCAGTTCTGTGTGGAGACCAGGCGCATCAAAGGTATAAACTGCTGTGATTTGATTTTGCAAGCTTTGCTCAATTTGACTAGCAGCATAGATGGCTAGATTTCCTCCCTTGGAATGCCCAGCCAGAATGACCTTTTGCTTAGGATGGAGGGCAAAAAAGTTCTTTAAATAGCGAAGAGCGTGCTTTTGAGCAGGAATTTCCTTCATATAGGTCAGGTGGAAATCTTCCTTCCAGCCAATGATACTGTCATCAGTCCCACGAAAGACAATCAGATAGGTATCGAGAGTGAGGCGGTAGGTCATAGCCGCAAATTGTTTTTGCAGTTCAGGGTCTATGTCGTTGATAAAATGGGAGAGTTTGCAATTTTTGAAGCGCTTGTGTTGAGCTAGCTCATCTAATAGCTGGAGGCGATTTTTACTGGTCAACATGTTAGATTCTCTTGGAACCTGAGGTGCCAGGTCTAAAAGTCGCTGAGGAGCTGTGGAGACCAGATTATCAAAGGAGAGGTAGGTGATTTCTGTTAAGGCTAGAATGTCTAACTCATTCAAAGGAAGGTCGTAAAAGGAATCGTGTGCGACATCTTTCAGATAATCAAAAATATTTGCCATAAGAACTCCTTTCTTTTTATTTATCTTATCACAATCACATATAATTTACTAGTTGGTTTGTACGAGCTCTCTACATACCGACCTATAATGGTATGATTCAGACACATAGAAGACAGTTTGCTTTTATTTCAAACCTCTAAACATACTTGTTTGTATCTGTTTGTCGTCAATCCCATTCTCTTTTAAGAAATTTTTCATCTCATTTATATCATCAGGTTGGCCGGTTAAGAGATAAATAGCTTGGTTACCGTATTTCACAACCGCATTTTTTAAAAATGCTTGGCTTTGAGAAAAGGTTTCGCTAGTTTTATAAGTTAGATTCGGATTATTCTTACTAAGCTCTTTTAACTCATTATCAAAAATGTTTACTCTTTTGTCTAAATGATTAAGAATGATAGAGCGCTTACCAGCCCACTCTTTCACAACTGGACGTAGAGTAGAAATACCGACATCAGAGGCAAAACAAACCAGTGCTTGGTCATTGTCTTTAACAGATAAAGATGACTCCAGCCAACTCATCTCAATTTTACTACCAGCTGGTAAATGTGTTAAGGTTTCCTTAAACACGCTACCACTATTATGGGTTACAATAAGAATTTCATCCTCATCAGGAGTGGAAGCAAGGGTTAGCCATCGGCTAGCCTGATCCTCCTTTACTGGACTTTTGTCTGGACCAAACGAGCTGTCAGGAAGCTTAAACTGAGCATAGGAGCCAGCTTTCCATATTTGACTTTTTGGTTTTGTGATGTGAACTAAATACAAATCTCCGCTGGGATTTTCAATGGATTTTATCGATAAAGTTTGACTTCGTCCAAGATAGGTAATGATTCCCCAAGATATAAAGCCGAGCACTCCAAGTGTAGTTAGAATAATTATGAACATTTTTTTCCCTCGTTTCATTTTTAACTCCTATAGTGTAGTAATTTTCTATGAATGAATAATATTTTTTTTCATTCAATAATTTCCAAAAAATAAAGAAAAGATTTCTTTATTTCAGTATTCCTTTAATGAAGTTGGTTGCTAGTATTTCTACAGTTTTGCTAATATCTGGAAAATCATTTTCTGTGATATGCATATCCATGTAGTAAAATAGGTTGTAAACTTGTAAAATATCTTGAATTTTTTCTGGAGAATGGCCTTCAGCCTGCAAACGATGAGTAAAGGTTTTCACGAGAAATTGATGAAATGGATTCGTGACTTTCCCTTCTTCTGAGGAATAGTAGCTATGCAACTCATCTGCTATGGCAGGATTGTACCATTCTGCAAGGATTTTATTGGAAGAAACGAGTGCTCTGGATTGAGCAAAGAGTTGACTAATAAGATCAATCATATCAATTTCCCAATCCAGTTCTTCGATCATAGTTTGGCGAACACGGTTGTTTTCATCAATATAGATATCTAAAAAAATAGCCTCTTTACTTTCGTAATAGTTATAAAAAGATCCGACTGCCATATGAGCTTGTCTAGCAATTTCTGAAATTCCTGTCGCCTTGTATCCTTTTTTTGAAAAAACTTCATAAGCTGCGGATTTCAAAGCCTGTTTTTTGTCCAATTTGATTCACCTCTTTTCTGAATGAATATTAAATATTGTTCATTCATATCTTAACAAATCTTTTTCAGATTGTCAATCTGAAAGCTAGAACTTTTTACGGATACCACTTGATAAGGAGCTTTTCAATGTTAGAAGAGTATAGAGTGTCGTTTTAACTACACTCAAGGTTTGGAAGAATAGATATAAATTTTGGTTAAGGGGATGTATAAAAGAACTGAAATGAGGGTTGAAAAAATTAAAAATAAATGGGTAGTGCTGGCACTATGTCTGAAAATAAGGTATGATATCAATGGGGTTATTCACTATCTGTTTTTGAGCTGTTGTGACAAGGAAATGTCAAAAAAGTATTAGATACTAAGCCCTCTATTTATACTAAAGGATTTAAGACTCCTAAAATTAGCAAAGGAGAATCAGATGCACAAGATTTTATTAGTAGAAGATGATCAGGTCATTCGTCAACAAGTCGGAAAAATGCTATCTGAATGGGGATTTGAAGTGGTCCTGGTAGAAGACTTTATGGAAGTTTTGAGTCTTTTTGTCCAGTCGGAGCCTCATCTGGTCCTCATGGATATTGGACTGCCCTTGTTTAATGGTTATCACTGGTGTCAGGAAATTCGCAAGATTTCCAAGGTCCCCATCATGTTTCTGTCTTCGAGAGACCAGGCTATGGATATTGTCATGGCAATCAATATGGGGGCGGATGACTTTGTGACCAAGCCTTTTGACCAGCAGGTTCTTTTAGCCAAGGTTCAGGGCTTGCTACGCCGTTCCTATGAGTTTGGGCGTGACGAGAGTTTACTGGAATATGCTGGTGTTATCCTCAATACCAAATCCATGGATTTACATTATCAAGGCCAAGTCTTGAATTTGACCAAGAACGAATTCCAGATTTTACGCGTTTTGTTTGAGCATGCGGGCAATATTGTAGCACGTGATGACCTGATGCGGGAACTTTGGAACAGTGACTTTTTCATTGATGATAATACTCTCTCTGTCAATGTGGCTCGATTGCGTAAAAAGTTGGAAGAGCAGGGTTTGGTAGGATTTATCGAGACCAAGAAAGGAATAGGGTACGGACTGAAGCATGCTTGATTGGAAACAATTTTTTCTGGCCTATCTGCGCTCCCGTAGTCGTCTGTTTGTCTATCTACTTGCTTTGGCATTTCTAGTTTTGCTCTTTCAGTTTTTATTTGCCAGTTTGGGAACTTACTTTCTCTACTTTTTCCTGCTGTGTTGCTTTGTAACCATCTTATTTTTCACTTGGGATATATTGGTGGAAATGCAGGTCTATCGTCAGGAACTTCTCTACGGTGAGAGGGAAGCCAAATCTCCTTTGGAAAGAGTTTTGGCTGAAAAATTAGAAGCGCGTGAGATGGAACTCTATCAGCAGAGGTCAGATTCAGAAAGAAAACTGACGGATTTGCTGGATTACTATACCTTGTGGGTCCATCAGATTAAGACCCCCATTGCAGCCAGTCAACTCTTAGTTGCAGAAGTAGCCGACCGCCAACTGAAGCAGCAATTAGAACAGGAAATTTTCAAGATTGACTCCTATACCAATCTAGTTTTACAATACCTGCGTTTAGAAAGTTTTCATGATGATTTGGTCTTAAAGCAGGTTCAAATTGAGGATTTGGTCAAGGAAATAATTCGTAAATATGCTCTTTTCTTTATTCAAAAAGGCCTAAATGTCAATCTACATGACCTTGATAAAGAAATCGTGACGGATAAAAAGTGGCTGCTAGTGGTTATTGAGCAAATCATCTCAAACAGTCTCAAGTACACCAAGGAAGGTGGTCTGGAGATTTATATGGAGGGGCAAGAGCTTTGTATCAAGGATACGGGAATCGGGATAAAAAACAGTGATGTCCTCCGAGTCTTTGAACGTGGCTTCTCAGGATATAATGGACGCCTAACTCAGCAGTCATCTGGACTTGGCCTCTATCTATCTAAGAAAATTTCTGAAGAACTGGGGCACCAGATTCGCATCGAGTCTGAGGTCGGTACAGGAACGATAGTGCGGATTCAGTTTGCTCAAGTGAACTTAGTCCTTGAGTGAGAAGAGACAATGAGTTTTTACCCAATCTCTTTTTGCTATATTTCAGGATATTTGAAGACTGTTTTTTACAAAACCAATAATAGAATTTTTAATACGGAATATAGTATAAATACTGGTTCAAAGTGAAGTTTTGTATGCTTTATACTTTTGTTGAGTATAAAATCTATAAACTAAGGGTGAATTACAAAAATTAATTTGAGATGAAGTGAATTGTAGACTTGGGAAATGTCTCCTATTCGATTTCAGAATGAATCGTTGATACAGGATTAAAAGAACTGCAGCTTTCTTTTAATTTTGAATGAGATAGGTGTATATAGATTTGTGTAACTGGTGTAGAACTGTTTCCAAGAATTTATTGAATGTATCGAATACACACATCCTATTGATTTTGAACCAGTTTTTAATTTCTAAATGTTATAATAGTTTTATCAAGTAAAAGGAGACTACCATGATTGGAGACAATATAAAATTCTTACGAAAATCACATAATCTGATATAACCAGAATTTTCACGGATTGTGGGTGTGTCACGAAATAGCCTAAATTGTTAGAAAAACTGAAAAAGCTTACTTTCAATAGAAGTATTGGAAATATTCATTTTACATCTATCAAAGAAACATGGGATAGACCTATATTTTACAAAATAGCAAATTATATTTTGAATGATAGTAAAAACTGCAGAACTTGTGTGATTTACAATTATTGCACTCAATGTCTGAGTATCGCACTATCTGAAATAAGGAATAGTAGAGATTGTTCTGCGATATGTAAAAAAACGCATTAGCAAGGAGTATCGTATATGCTACCATATCTTAAAACTATTAGATGGTATCTCTTCTTTAATTTTCTTTTTGGTGTAGTATCGAATATCTGCACAGCTTTGTTACCGTATTTCACGCAGGCATTAATCAAAGGGGATTATCAAGTAGCTCTATATGGTTACTCTATGTCAGTGGCAGGCTATTTGAGTTGTAACTATATCCAAATGATACTTGATTGGAAGCAGGGGATTATCTTTTCGACTACTTTGAAAAATGAGTGGTTTCGTTCACTTCTGGGACTCAGTCACCACGATTTCAAGCAGAAAACAGTAGCAGAGTATATTTCCTATCAATCTAATGACCTAGATTCGTTGGAAAAGGATTACCTTCCTCCATTGATGAGTTTTATCAAACAAATTTTACGTATCATCATTTACGCTTTCATTATTAGCAGAACAATTAATCCTATTGTATCACTGATTTTAATCTTTTCCACTGGAATTAGTATTCAAATTCCTAAAATCGTTGGGAAGTTGACCGCTAATTGTAGACAGGTTTACTTGAAAAAACAAGGAGATTACTATCGAACTTTGGAGGATTTGCTCATGGGACATCATTTGGTAAATAAACTAACTATGTCGCATTTTTTGAATCAACAAAAGAGCTCTCTAAAGAATTTGCAGGATAAGTATTTTAAGTATGGTTTGACAAAAATTACAGGCATCTTATTGACAGGTGTTTCTTTTGAATTCATTAGTCTTGTTCTGTTTATTTATTTAGCCTACTCTCTATCTCACCAGCAACTCGGTATTCCTGAGGTGGTGGCGAGTTTCGGATATATTAATGCTTTTTCTGAACCAATACAGGAAATCCTTTATGATTTACAAATGTTAGAGTCCGTAAAGCCTGTAATCAAGAGTTTTCAAAACATTGTTGGGAGACCCGTTTCAGTTCAAGCACCTCAACATTCTTTTGATACGATTACTTTGAAAAACATTTCCAAACAACTGGGAGAATCAAAATTGATAATTACTTCCGCTACGATTCAAAAAGGGGATAAAATTGCGCTTATTGGTAAGAATGGGTCTGGAAAAAGTAGTCTTCTCAACATTTTAAATGGAACAGATGAAGATTTTGAAGGACAAATTGTGCTAGATGGGCTTGTTTTGGACCATCTTTGGGGAAGATTCGGTATGATTCTGCAACAAGAACATACATTTATTTCAAGTTATGAAAATAATGTAACGCTATTCAATAGTTTCAATGAAAAATTCAGAGAAGAAGATTTTGAAAAAATTCCACCACAATCCCTGTCAGGTGGTCAGCAACAACGAATGTATTTAAATCGTGAGAAAAATCGTAAAAATCCATTGCTTATCCTAGACGAACCTTTCTCTGCCTTGGATACTAATCAGTTTAAAATGGAATTGGAAAGAGTTCTGGAACTACCAAGTGCCGTCATTGTTACTTTACATCGCCAAAACGAATTATTAAGTAAGTTTGACCAAGTTTGGGAAATTAAGAATGGAGAACTTGTAATTTTGAAATAGCTAAATTATAAAGAATAAAACGCATAGTATCAAGGTTCAGGAGATATCGTTTTTCCTTCTTCAGATAAGGAAACAAAAATTTCTTGCTTCATCTATCTATTCAATTGATAGATTTCTTCGAAGAAAGACTGTAAAATTTTTGATATAATGTTAAGGATGGACTGACGGATATTTAAAGGATAATTTTCAAAAGAATAACAGGTGAGAAGAAAAATATGTAAGATTGGACAGAAGTCTCTCTACCATCATCCATGCAGAAACAAAATTATACGAAATAAAAGGAGTAACCAATGACTGGAAACTATTCAACACGTGAATACCGTGAGAAATTATATGATGATCTTCATGTTCGATTAAGAGATACAGTGATTTTGATGTGTGCGATTTTTATTGCCTCTATTGGCCTAAATATGAATTCAACAGCTGTCATTATTGGAGCCATGCTGATTTCCCCTCTTATGACACCGATTGTTGGACTGGGGTTTGGTGATGGAGATCATGTCCTATCTTCACTTTGATTATTGGAAAAAAACGGCTCGGTCAGGAGCTAGTATGAATAAGGAGAACAAATGAAACGTTTAAAAATGTTATGGCATATTATGCAGGTTACGGGTTTTACTCGGTTTGCTCTGAGTTTTGTGACCTTTGTTTTTGGGTCAGGAGGCGTGCTTTTCCTAGTTGAACCTGCTATCACAAATTACGGAGACGGTCTTTGGTATGCTTTTGTGACTTCGACGACTGTCGGCTACGGGGATCTCCTAGCTGTGACCTTGATTGGAAGGATTACCAGTGTCTTCTTGACGATTTATGGGCTCATATTTTTTGGCTGTTTATCAGCTGTTATTTTTAATTATTATACCAATTTAAATAAGGAAAGAGGAGAGGACAAATGACTGCCAATTATTCAACACGTGAATACCGTGAGAAATTATATGATGACCTTCATGTTCGATTAAGAGATACAGTGATTTTGATGTGTGCGATTTTTATTGCCTCTATAGGTTTAAATATGAATTCAACAGCTGTCATTATTGGAGCCATGCTGATTTCCCCTCTTATGACACCGATTGTTGGACTGGGGTTTGGTTTAGCTATTTTTGATACGCGTTTAATCAAGCAATCTCTAGAGGTTTTATTTACTCAAGTATTGGTCAGTTTGCTTGTCTCGGCTCTGTATTTCTGGATTTCTCCCTTATCTTATGAAAGTAGCGAATTGATTGCACGAACCTCTCCAACCATTTGGGATGTTCTCATTGCTATTGCTGGTGGGATAGCAGGCGTCATTGGTTCAAGGAAAAAAGAAGCAAACAATATCGTGCCAGGAGTAGCCATCGCAACAGCTCTGATGCCACCTATCTGCACTGCAGGATATGGTTTAGCTAATGGAAATGTACGATTTTTATTTGGAGCTCTCTATCTTTTCTTGATCAACTGTGTTTTTATCATGCTAACCAATATTGTTGGAACAAGAATTATGATGAGAAAATCTCCCTTAAGTTCATTTAAAGAGTTAAATATTAAAATGAGAATTGGCTTGATATCTTTGATTGTATTGTTGATTCTTCCAGCTAGCTATTCGGCAGTTACTCTGACAATAGAACAAGCGCGCAAAGAAGGGATCAAACAGTTTGTAGGAAAAGAGTTCGCCAATTATACGGTTATTAATCAAGTCTACAAGTCAAGTAACAATGAATTGGTCTTGACGGTTGTTGGAGATCCGATTTCAGAAGAAGAATTAGAAACACTCCACCAAAAACAAGCCTCTTACGGTATTCAATCTGTTCAATTGAAAGTCAATCAAGTCCATAATTCGACAAAATTAGATAGTGAGACGACCAAGGAATTTTACGAAAACATTGACAAGTATATCGATCAAAAACTCTCTGAAAAAGATTCACAAAACGATCTCGTAAAAGAAAATGAAGCAGACAAGGATTGAGGATATTGACCTTATCTAACTCATGAAAGCAAATCTTGTGTGGTGGTTTGGTCAATCACTACTAGCTCGGATTAAATAATACTCTTCGAAAATCAAATTCAAACCACGTCAGCGTCGCCTTACCGTACTCAAGTACAGCTTGCGGCTAGCTTCCTAG